>RFTR01000084.1 GCA_009923345.1 Betaproteobacteria bacterium | reverse complement strand
TTTGGCGCACGCCGAGATGTTGTGCCACCAAGGCATTATTTCTAAAGAAGACCATAGCGCGATTGCCACAGGCATGGCGCAAATTTGGACTGAGATTCAAAACGGCAGTTTCGAATGGAAGTTGGCGCTGGAAGATGTTCACCTCAATATCGAAGCACGCTTGACCCAATTGGTGGGCGATGCTGGCAAACGTTTGCACACTGGCCGTAGTCGTAACGACCAAGTGGCCACCGATGTGCGCTTGTGGTTGCGTGGCGAAATAGATTTGATCATCGGTTTGTTGTCTGAATTGCAACGTGCTTTGTTGTCAATTGCCGAACAACATACTGAAACGGTGATGCCCGGCTTTACCCATTTGCAAGTCGCGCAACCTGTGAGCTTTGCGCACCACTTGCTCGCCTATGTCGAAATGTTTGCCCGCGATGCAGAGCGCATGGCTGACGTGCGCGGCCGCACCAACCGCTTGCCATTGGGATCTGCAGCCTTGGCAGGTACCGGCTATCCCTTAGACCGCGCACGTGTGGCCAAAGCCATTGGCATGGTGGATGCACACGGTGATCCACAAATTTGTCAAAACAGTTTGGATGGTGTGAGCGACCGCGATTTCGCTATGGAATTCACTGCCGCTTCCAGCATTTGCATGGTGCACATCAGCCGCTTGAGCGAAGAATTGATTTTGTGGATGAGCCAAAACTTTGGGTTTATCAAACTGGCGGATCGCTTCACCACCGGCAGTTCCATCATGCCGCAAAAGAAAAATCCTGACGTGCCTGAACTCGCGCGTGGCAAAACAGGTCGCGTGGTCGGTCACTTGATGGGTTTGTTGACCTTGATGAAAGGTCAACCTCTGGCCTACAACAAAGACAACCAAGAAGACAAAGAGCCTTTGTTTGATACGGTCGATACGCTCAAAGACACCTTACGGATTTTTAGCGACATGATTGGTGGTCAAACCAACGCTCAAACAGGCAAGAAAGAAGGTGGTTTGACTGTCAATGCAGAGGCGATGGAATTGGCAGCCAAAAAAGGTTACGCCACTGCGACCGACTTAGCAGACTACTTGGTGAAAAAAGGTTTGCCTTTCCGCGATGCCCACGAGGTGGTCGCCCATGCTGTCAAAACCGCACAAAACCAAGGCAAAGACTTGTCGGAACTTCCTCTGGCCACCTTGCAAACCTTCCACGCCGCGATTGAACAAGATGTTTTTGAATGCTTGAGCTTGGTCGGTTCACTCAACGCGCGCAACACCTTGGGTGGAACAGCGCCAGTGCAAGTGAAAGCGCAAATCGCCAGACACCTCGCGCGATTGGCGTAAGCGCAAAGTGCCAAGCGACATCCTCACGCTGACCCTGAACCCTGCGTTGGATGTGCTGACATCCATCGATAAAGTAGAGAGCACGCACAAAATGCGCTGTGATCACGCCATAGAGCACCCAGGCGGTGGTGGTGTGAATGTTGCGCGTGTGTTGCATCGCCTAGGCGCCTCATGTGTAGCTGCCTACATGGCAGGCGGCGTTACTGGTGAACGTCACCACCAATGGATGCTCCATGAAAAAGTGCGCTGCCATCTGTTGCCGATTGCCCATGAAACGCGTGAGAGTTTTTCTGTGCATGAGAACAGTAGTGGTCAAGACTTTCGTTTTGTCTTGCCAGGTCCAGAAGTTTCTGAAGCCGAAGTTCAAGCTTGCTTTGAGTATGTAGCCCAGCATTTACCTAAACAGTTTTTAGTCATCAGCGGTGGCATTGCGCCAGGTGCTCCGATTGATTTTTATGCGCGCTTGACGCGCTTAGCCAATCAGCATGGTGTGCCTGTGGTGATAGACGCCAACGGCCCTGCCCTGCATGCCGCACTGCAAGAAGGTGTGTTTTTATTCAAACCCAGTTTGCGTGAATTGGGTCAACTCGTAGGCCACGATTTGCCCGATGAAAAAAGTTGGATCTCTGCTTGCCAGGCATTGATCGAGCAGAAAAAAGCGCAAGTGATCGCCCTCTCCCTCGGCGAGCAAGGCGCCATGGTGGTCAGCCAAGACCAATGCTGGCGAGCAGCTGCACTCAAAGTGGATGTGCAAACCACCATCGGTGCGGGCGACAGTTTTGTTGGCGGCATGGTGTGGGCTCTGTACAAAGGCCATGACCTGTTGCATGCGTTTCAATACGGCATGGCCGCTAGTGCTGCCGCTTTGCTTCAAAAAGGCACGCCACTGTGCCAAGCATCTGATGTACACCGTCTACTGCCCAGTGTGGTGGTACACGCTTTGTAATAATTCGACACATACCAAGGAGACTTTTTCATGCCCGTTATTACCAATATTGAAGACTTACGCGTTCTCGCGCAAAAACGTGTGCCCCGCATGTTTTATGACTACGCTGATTCGGGCAGTTGGACGGAGAGCACTTACAAAGCGAACGAAAGTGATTTCCAAAAAATCAAATTGCGCCAGCGTGTTGCTGTCAATATGGAAGGTCGAAATACTGCGACCCACATGATTGGCCAAGCTACAGCAATGCCTGTTGCTATCGCTCCTACCGGCATGACTGGTATGCAACACCCCGATGGCGAAATCTTGGCCGCGCGCGCTGCCAACAAAATGGGTATCCCTTTTACGCTCTCCACGATGAGCATTTGTTCTATCGAAGACGTTGCCAAACACGCGGGAGAAGGCTTTTGGTTTCAGCTGTACATGATGAAAGACCGTGGCTTTATCGAGCGCTTGATCGACAGAGCCAAAGCCGCCAATTGCAAAGCCTTGGTCTTGACGCTTGATTTGCAAATTTTGGGACAACGCCACAAAGATTTGAAAAATGGTTTGTCTGCACCACCCAAACTCACGATTCCTAACATCATCAATATCGCTACCAAGCCACGTTGGGCTTTGGGCATGTTAGGCACACCGCGCCGCGAATTTGGCAACATCGTGGGCCATGTGAGCGGTGTTGATAATATGAGTTCACTGTCTGCATGGACTGCACAACAGTTTGATCCAGCGCTGAATTGGGACGATGTGGAATGGGTCAAACAACGCTGGGGTGGCAAACTCATTCTCAAAGGCATTCAAGATGTGGAAGATGCGCGTTTAGCAGTGCGCTCAGGCGCCGATGCCTTGATTGTTTCTAACCATGGTGGACGTCAACTCGATGGTGCACAAAGCAGTATTGAAGCCCTTCCCTCTATCGTGCAAGCTGTGGGTTCGCAAATTGAAGTCCATATGGACGGCGGCATCCGTAGCGGCCAAGATGTACTCAAAGCAATTGCATTGGGTGCCAAAGGCACTTACATCGGCCGCTCTATGTTGTACGGCTTGGGCGCCATGGGTGAAGCGGGCGTATCCAAAGCTTTGGAGATCATCCACAACGAACTGAGCTTGAGCATGGCGTTTTGTGGTCGTACACAAATTGGTCAAGTCGACTCCAGCATTTTGTTGCCTGGAACTTTTCCTACTGCTTAAACCCTAAACCCAAGCATTGATTCGGCGTATCGCGCACCTCGACATGGATGCATTTTTTGCATCAGTCGAGTTGTTGCGTTACCCGCAGTTAACGGGGCTGCCCGTTGTCATAGGCGGCGCACGGCGTAAAGAAGACGACTTGTTGCGCCAATTGCAAAATGCTTTTCCAGCCGATGCTTGGGAAACTGACACTTTTCAAGACCGCTTGGGCGAAATTCCTCTGAGTTTCTTTTCTCGCATCGATGGTTATGTTGGGCGCGGTGTGATCACGACCGCAACATATGCAGCCCGTCAATTTGGCGTGGGCTCCGCTATGGGCTTGATGAAAGCGGCCAAACTCTGCCCGCAAGCGATTTTGTTGCCCGTCGACTTTGACCGTTATAGACACTATTCGCAACGCTTCAAATCGACGATTGCTGAAATAGCGCCTGTCATAGAAAACCGTGGCATCGACGAAGTGTTCATCGATTTCACCGACGTGCCTGGCGGTCAACGCGAAGGCGGTCGTGTGCTGGCACGCTTGATTCAAAAAGCCATATTCGAAGACACGGGCTTGACCTGCTCGATTGGCGTTGCGCCCAACAAACTTCTGGCCAAGATGGCCAGCGAATTGAAGAAACCCAATGGCATCAGCGTTGTGTATGAAGACGATTTAGAAACGCTTATTTGGCCACTACCTTGTCGTAAGGTGAATGGTATTGGTCCTAAAGCAGAAGCCAAGTTGGCAACGCATGGCATTCATACGATTGGCGAATTGGCACAAAAAGAAAACTATTGGCTGATAGAAAACTTCGGCAAGGCCTATGGTGCGTGGCTGCACGACGCTGCGCACGGCAAAGACGACAGGCCCGTGGTGACCCACAGCGAACCGGTAAGCATCAGTCGCGAAACCACCTTCGCGCGTGACTTACACGCAACACACGATCGCACTGAACTTAGTGGTGTTTTCACGCGCTTGTGTGAACAAGTCGCTGCCGACTTGCAGCGTAAAGGCTATGTAGGCAAAACCATTGGTGTCAAATTACGTTATGAGAATTTTCAAAGTGTGACGCGTGATCACACGCTTGAAATTGCCACGGACCAAGCCAGCACCATTCGTCACACGGCAGGTCTGTGTTTAAAGCGCGTCGACCTGAACAGGCGATTTCGATTACTGGGCGTGCGCGTGGGCTCTTTGATCAAAGCAGGCGAACAAGCTACTGAAACAACAGCAGAGCTTGCTAGCGATCACGCGCAAGACCAAGCGGATTTGTTTTTCTAAATTTTCGAATTACTGGCGCGCAGTTCGAATATTCACAGGTGCAGCCATGGGATGGCTGGTGCGCCACGGGTTGATATCCACACCGCCGCGCCGTGTGTAGCGTGCATAGACTTCTAATTTAGATGGCTTACACGCACGCCAAATGTCCATAAAGATACGCTCTACGCATTGCTCGTGGAACTCGTTGTGGTTTCTAAAACTCACGATGTATTGCAACAAACCCGCTTGGTCGATTTGCGGGCCTGTGTAACTGATACGCACACTACCCCAATCGGGCTGGCCTGTGACCAAGCAATTGCTTTTGAGTAATTGGCTGGTGAGGGTTTCAGTCACTGGCGCTTCATTCAATTGCGCTGTCAGCAACTCTGGCGCGGGCTGGTAGTGCGCGCATTCCAAATCCAAACGGTCCAGGTTGAGACCGTCGAGTTCATGCACAGGTTCTTTGTCGAAATCTTGCGGCAAGACCAATTGCACACCAACACTCGACATGACCGCTCCACCTTGCCAAATAGCGGCGCTCAGGTCTTCACGAAGACGTGTCTGCACCGCCGAAGCATCCGCAAACACTGAGTTGTTAAAACTATTGAGGTAGAGCTTGACCGATTTGCTCTCGACGATATGCGTTGATTCAGCAGGCACGGTGATGCGTGCGAGCGCCAACTGCGGTTTACCGCGCGGATTGAGCCAACTCAACTCATACGCTGTCCACAAATCAGCACCAAAAAACGGCAGGGTTGCGGCAAGACCGATTTCATCGCGCTTGGGTCTTCGCGCAATTGGAAACAACAACGCCGCGTCGTATTGGTCAAAGTAGGTAGATGATTTACCCAGTTGCGATTGTTCTGGCGTATTCATTAGTTAGGCGCTACTTTGCGACGAAATACTTTTCGGTCTGTGTCTGAGGCTTTTGCATCGAAGGCGTAACCTTCCAGATCAAAGCCCTCTAAGCCTTTAACTTGGGTGACACGATTTTCAATGGCGTAGCGCGCCATCAAACCACGGGCACGCTTCGCGAAGAAGCTGATGATTTTGTATTTGCCACCTTTGTAATCTTCAAACACGCACTCCACAATGCGTGCATTCAATGTCTTGCGATCGACTGCTTTGAAATATTCTTGGGATGCCAAATTAACGATCGTGGGTTCTTTGTTTTCTGATAAGCGCGTATTGAGATGCTCTGCAATTTGCGAGCCCCAAAATTGGTACAGCGATGTACCTTTGGGTGTTTGCAAAGCCGTACCCATTTCGAGCCGATAGGGTTGCATCCAATCGAGTGGTCGCAACACGCCATACAAACCACTCAAGATGGCCACATGGTCTTGCGCCCAAGCGAGGTCTTTGGCTTTCAAACTTTTAGCGTCCAGGCCTTCATACACATCACCGTTGAAAGCCAATACCGCTTGCTTTGAATTCTTTTCGGTGAATTTGGGTTTCCACGCCTGATAGCGGGCCACATTCAATTGGGCCAAGGTATCACTCAAATTCATCAAAGAGGCAATCGCTTGGGGCGATTGTGTTTTTAATACTTTGATGAGTTCAGTCGACTGTTTGACAAACAGAGGCTCAGAGTGCGGCACACCATTAGCAGGTGTTTCAAAGTCTAAAGATTTAGCAGGTGAAAGCAGAAATAGCATGGTTCAAAAGAAAAGGCTTCACAAGGAAGCCTTCATTATGCGGTCACTCGAAGGCCAAGCGACCTCAGTAGAAAAATTAAACGATATCGCCCGCCAAACTAGCCAGGGTGTCAGCGGAGACTTCTAAGTGCGCAGGATAGTTGGTGTGGTCGCAGCCAATCTTGACTGCAGCACCCGCTTTGATGGCAGCGCAGGTCGGCACATCAAATTCAAACCGCACAAAGTGCACAGCAGACGTTTTTTCGTCGTTTTCGCGGTCTAGGTCTTCGTCTGCAATGGCATAGACGCGGGCATGGCCTTCCACTTCGACAAACATGCGGTCTTCTATGCCGATCAATCTTGCCAACTCACGCTTGCGTTCATTGACGTCGGTGTATTCCAACATCATGGTGGCCTTCCAATTGGTGCCCGAGGGCACCAAAGGCGCGTAAGCTTCGATCTCTTGCAAGATGCCCTCTTCTTCAAATACTTTTTCAATACGCAGCATTTCTTGTATTTGGTAACGAATCGTGGTTTCGCTCTCAAATTGCAAGTTGACATGCTCGCCCAATTGCACGCTACGTAGTTTGCGGTGCGCGATCACCTCGGGCTTGTGTACTTTGCGCCACTTGGTGTAGGCCTCCAGTGACATCAAACTCTCAGGCGTGATATTTCCAGTTAATTGCATAAAAATTCTTTCAATTTAAGACAAGCCGTAGGCTTTGCGCACCAAGGTAAGCGGGTGGTTGAGTTCTGGTGCACCCAAACCATTGACCTCAAAACCTTGTGCAATATGGTGACCGCCTAATGGGCAGTCTGAACTGATGAAGTCTGGCTTGCTACCGTCTTTCATGGTGGCCATGGCTTTGAAAACAGGTTTACCAATCTTCATCGCGTATTCGTGCGATCCTTTTTTCACACCGTATGTACCGGCATGTCCTGAACAACGCTCAATCGTGTTGATTTCTGTGTCAGGAATCATTTTGAGCATTTCTTCGGTTTTCTTGCCAATGTTTTGCACGCGGCCGTGGCAAGGAATTTGGTAACTCACATTGCCAAGCGCTTGCGGGAATTCTGTTTTCAACAAGCCATCGCGCTTACGCGCCATGAAGTATTCGAACGGATCCCACATATGGTCTTTCACCAACTGTGTATCGGTGCAATCGGGAAACATGAGTGGCAACTCTTGTTTGAACATCAATGCACAACTCGGCACTGCCGCCATGAGGGCGTAGCCTTCTTGGGCGTATTTGGCTAACACGGGGATGTTGGCTTCTTTGGACGCATGAACAGAATCTAAATCGCCCAATTCCAGCTTGGGCATGCCACAGCATTTTTCTTTCTCCACTAAAACATACGGTATGTCATTGTGGTCCAGGATTTTTAACAAATCGTGACCAATACCTGGCTCGTTGTAGTTGATGTAGCACGTGGAATAAATTGCCACCTTGCCAGGTGTTTTTTCGCCATCCACTACTTTGGTGGCGGTGGCAGTTTCTGCAGAGGATCGAAATTTACGCGTTGCCAATGCAGGCAACCAAGCGTTTTCGTCAACGCCTAACACCGACTCCATCACACTACGTGCGGCTTTTGTTTTGTTCACAGCATTGACCGCTTGAACCACGATAGGAATTCCTGCCAGTGAACCATGTGTATCGGTCGACGCTAAGAACTGCTCTGCAGCACCGACTTCACCCTTTTTGAATTTGATCGCCTTGGCGCGCAACATGGTGTGCGGGAAATCAAGATTCCACTCATGCGGTGGCGTGTACGGGCACTTCGTCATGTAGCATAGATCGCACATGAAGCATTGATCGACCACTTTCCAATAGTCTTGCTTGGCGACACCATCGACTTCCATCGTGGTGCTTTCGTCTACCAAGTCAAACAGCGTTGGGAAGGAGCCGCACAAACTCACGCAACGCCTACACCCATGACAAATATCAAAAATACGCTCGAGCTCATCGAAGCATTTTTCTTCGTTGTAGAAGTCTGGGTTTTGCCAATCCAGCGGGTGGCGTGTAGGGGCTTCTAAATTGCCTTCTTTAGCCATTGCGGTGCTCCAAATATAAAAAAGTATGTACAAGGTTTAGTAACAGAAACGGCTTG
>RFTR01000083.1 GCA_009923345.1 Betaproteobacteria bacterium | reverse complement strand
TTGCTGGCGTTGTTGGCGGTAACAGTGAGTGCTGCTTTGTTGATCGTCAGCGTGCCATTGGCATAGGTGATGGCGTAGTTGGCACTGGTCAAGCCGGAGGGCGTGATGGCGTAACTGCCCGCGTTGGTGGCACCCTGACTGGTGCCGCCGTAACTCAATGTGCCGCCCAAAACCGCTGTGGTTTCGTTGTTGGCAAATGCAGAGTAGCTCACACCATTCCCGCCTGTGTACGCCAACCCATCGTAGGTTTTGCTGGCGTTGTTGGCGGTGATAGTGAGAGGTGCTTGACCAACCACCCAGGTGGATGCAGCAGTGACCGGGAAAAAAGCGTATGTGGAGGATAGCCCTTTGTCGTATTTCAGTGAATAGCTTCCAACTGAAGACGAACCAGTTGGCGCTCCAGTGAATACGGCTGTGCCAGTGATACTTGGCAAACCTGTGGCCAATGTTGTGGCAGCAGCAGTTGAATAAATTTGGTAACTGATGACCGGGGAAGATCCATATACGCTGGTTGAACCCGTTGCTTTGACAAAGGCGGAACCTGTCTTCAAAGTGCCGGTTCCAGACAACCCAATGCTGGCTGCAGCCACACCCGTCTGCGGCGTGCCTTGAAAGTTCAGTGTGCCAGTGCTGTACTTCACAATGTCATACACACCGTTATCCACCGAGGTTTTGATATTCAGTGTTTTACCGGAGGTCACACCTATACGGGTTGTGCCAGTCAAGGTCATGGTCCCCGTGTAATTCAGGGTTGCTGTCGTCTGGCTATGGAGTGCCGCCACGGTGTCGCTGTATCCAAACCCACTGAGATTGAGTGGCTCCGTAAAATCGGTTGCCCCCACAATGCCCAAGGAGGCCCCAGAGGCGACCTGTGTGTAACCAGCGGCAGTTCCTAAAGCGTTGGAATTGTTGGCGATCAAATAACCTTCATTCACAAACACGTTGCCAGTGAATGTATTGACCCCACTCAATGTCCAAGTTCCCGCACCTGTTTTGGTGATGCTGCCACTCCCCGTTCCAATGATGGAACTGATGGTGCCGCCCTGGCTTCCGCCCAAGGTCAATGCATAACCATTGCCTGTGATGGTGCCGACATTGGTGAGTTTGAGGGCAGAGTTGCCACTGGCGTTGTTCACGATGGCACTGTCACTGCCCAAAGTCAACAAACCTGAAAGTGTGACATCCGATGTGCCTGATGTGCCGTTGGTCAAAGCACCGCCACTGTTGATGCCTGTTCCGTTGATGGTGATCGGGACGGACAAAGAGTTACCTTGTACATCGAGTGCAGCGCCAGACATGACCGTCACACGGCCAGTGCCCAAATGGGCTGAGCTTGACCCGCCAAAAACAGTCCCCGCTTTCAAAATGCCATTGGCGACTGTGGTGCCGCCACTGTAGGCATTGGATGAGCTGTTCAGTGTCAAAGTACCTGCCCCACTTTTGAGGACAGAGCCCGATCCATAAATTGGTTTGGTTACATTAAGGGCATTGTTATTTGCCATTTCAAGCACTGCACCCGCCGTGCTGATATTGACGCCAGTCACGATGTTGCCAAAGAAATTGGTGTTGAGAGAGCCTAGCTTTAAAGTGCCCGCCTGAATAGTTAAAACATCTCTTAAATAGCTTTCGGTACCGTTGAATGCCCATGTTCCGCTGCCATTTTTTGTCACTTTGGGTTGATTTGAATTACTGGCGCCAATGATTCCACTGAATGAGCCGCCTGTGCTTCCACCGAGCTCCACGCCGTTCGGGGGCACACCCAGCATTGCAGCCAAATTGATGGCCCCGGCATCTGCTTGAATCACCACTGCTGTGCCAACGGTCCCAATCAGCTGTGTGGTTCCGGTGTATGCCGTCACGGCGTTCACGCTGCTGTTGGTCAAGGTGCCGGAAATGAGTAGGCGTTCGTTCAGCGAGAAACTGTTCAAGTCCAAGGTGGCACCGGTTGCAATTTCCGTATAGTCAGTTGAATTGGTAGCAGCGCCCAATGCAGTGCTACTGCCTATCTTCAAGGTACCTGCGCTGACCGTCGTAATACCGCCATAAGTGTTGTTTCCGCTCAGCGTCAATTCACCAACGCCTTGTTTAGTGACCGTGGCATTGGTACCACTGATGTTGCCGGAATAGATCGAGTTACCCGCTTGGTTAAAAACCACGCCTGTGCCAGATGCACCAGACATTGCAATGTTTCCAGTGCCATTGATGCCGCCATTCGCAGTCAGCGTGAGCACTTTATTGGAGGACCATGACAAATCGCTTGATACGGTGATGTTGCCCGCATCTGTGCCTGCGCCCGTGGTGGATACGGTGACACTGCTGGTTGCCAAGGCATTTTGCAAGGTGGTGGCATTCACCACGCCGCCGGAAGCAGAGGACGTGAATGTATTGCTGGCATTGGTGGTACTGGCATTGGCACCGGATGAAATGGTGATGTTGTAAGGGTCTAACAGCCACAAGCCATCTTTGCCTTTGAACGATTGGGCGCTGACGACTGCCTCTCCCACCTCCAAGCGATGGCCCGATGTCTCCACCTGCCCACCATTTCCCCCGTTGGGCCCCGCCTCGGCCTGGATGCTGCCGTTCACCCGGGTCACGCTGTCAGCGTTGTGGATGTCACTCCACAACACCACCTTGCCGCCGTCGCCCTGGTCGGTGGCGCTGGCATCGATGCGGGCCCCGGCTTCCATCGTCACCTTGGTGGCTTGGCGCATCTCGCCACTGCCTTGCCAATCACCGCCCACCAGCACGGTGCCGCCGCCCGTGGGGCCTTTGGCTTCGATGCGGCTGGTGGCGGCCAGGGTGATGTCGTCGGCCTCCAGGTAAATCTTGCCGCCTTTGGCCACCAGGCTGTTGGCCTCCAAGCTGCCGCTGTTTTTGATGACCCCGGCTTGCAGTTTGTTGAGTGCCACCGCCGACAAGATGATCTGCCCATCGGGCGCTTGCACCGCCAGCTTGTTCTCAATCAGCGTGGCAATGGCGTTGGGCGTGGTGGTGATGCCCGCCAAGCCACCGCCTTGCACCTGCAAGCTGATGACCTCGCCCGCGGCCAAGGCCACCGTGCCCGCGCGGGCCAGCACCACACCGGCGTTTTGCACCTCAGGGGCGAGCAAGGCCACATAGCCGCCCAGCCCCGCGCTGATGCGCCCCTCGTTGACCACTTTGCCTGTCGCACCGTTGCGCTCAAATTGGTAATTGCCCGCCATGAAATTGGCGTCGCTGATGCCGTGGCTGGTGGCCACCAATGCACCCACGTCCACCGACGCTGTGGGCGAGAAGTACACGCCGCTGGGGTTGCTCAAAAACACCTGGCCGTTGGATGTGATGCGGCCAAAGATTTGGCTGGGGTTGTTGTCGTTGACGCGGTTCAGGGTGACGGCCTGTGCATTGGGCTGCACAAAGTTGATGCTGGCAGCGGTACCGAGGTTGAAGCTGTCCCAGTTGATGATGGCGCGTTGGCTGCTTTGGTTGACTGTCATGGCCGCTGCTTGGGCGGTGGCGGTTTGGCTGATGGTGGCGCTGCCGCGTGCCACGCTGCCACCCATGGGCAACTGGGTGCTGGCCGGTGGCGGGGGCGACTGGGCCCCTGCACCACCCAGTGTTAAACCCAGTGACATCGATACCACTGTACCAGTTGTGCGTGATTTGACGCTCTTTTTACCCGATGTCCTGGCCGTCTCAGGAACGGCTTGCCACGACTGCGTAGCAACCGACCAAATCGTTTTAAAAACCCGGTTCATCGGCGTGGCTTAAAAGGCAACCGTCACACTGACCCATAAGCGCGTTTGCTTCAGTGTGCCGTCGCTGTCATTTCCGTTGTAGTTGACTGCAAGTGGGTTGCTGCCAATACGTCTGGACACCGTGGTTTTGAGGTCGACAGTAGGCTTGAATTGCCAATCCAAAGCAAAGCCATAAGCTTGCAAGTCGTAGCTGTTGGGATTGGCAGGCGAGGATAGATTGTTGTCATGATTAACTTTGACTCTGCCGTAATCATAAAAAGCACCCAAGGTCAATTCATTGTTGATACGCCGCTTTAACTCTAATGAGAAGGTGTTCCCCTCGCTTCCACCGGCCTCCCCTGAGGGGTAGCCACGAACACCGGTTGCGCCACCCAAATAAAGTTTCTCTGAGGAATCTAAATTGTTTTGTGTGAATTGCGCACCACCCGTCGCCAACACACTCCACTCTGCAGTTAAACTTTGCAATCGGCTGGCATTCAGATTGAGTTTGCTGTAGCGACCATCTTTGCTTGTACGACCAGAAGTCACACTCATGGTTTGAGAATTCATACCACCCCCAGCCCAGCTATCTATTTGAGTGGCGCTTAGGGCAGAGCTATAAACATTGATTGAATAGATCAAATTGCTCGGATTGTTTTCGAATTGTTTGTAGTCGTAGCTCGCTGTCAAATTGATATTGCTGAGTTGACTGCGGAGCAAGGGATAGCTGATGTCCCAACCGCTGGTAGATGCTTTTCCGTTGACTTTTGCAGAGGAGATACTGCCGAAAATGACCTCGTAATTCATGTTGGAGGCATGAAGTCCTGCGCGCCAACCGCCGTAGCCCACGGGTAAGCTATAGGCTAAGCGCAAATATTCACTGCCTTCGGTTTTTAACGCATTGAATGACAACATATCTCCCATGCGAGAGGGGCTGTTAACATTGAGGTTTAGACCTAAACGCCCTGTGCCGGTTGACTGTGAGCCTTGGTTATCTATCACCACTGTGCCAGTCACAAGAGGATCATCCTTGGCACTAATGACCAAATTGGTTTCACCCTCTTGATCGCCTGGAATCAAATTTCCAAGGACGCTCACACCGGGTAAGTCATCCATCAACAGCAAGGCACGATCTACATTACTACTTTGAATGGGATGCCCCTTGGGAACAGCTGACTCCACCATGCCCAACAAGCGTTGTTTATGAATACGCTCAGCTTCGTCGCCTTGAATCACAACTTTGCCAAAAACTGCTTCCACAATTTGAATCAAAACCACCCCATCGGCGATTTCTTGCTTGGGCAGAAAAGCATGTGCAGTCCACCCAGCCAATCGATAGACATTGATCACCCTGTTACTGGCATCTTTCAATTGCGCCAAAGTCAGGGTTTGGTTGGCATAGTGAACTAAGGCTTCGGAAAGTTGGGCACTGCCAATGAGTTTGTTGCCTGCAAATTCAAATTTGCGAACTTCAACTGTTGCACCACCATCTTCTGTAACAGGTGATGGCGCGGAGGTTGGCACAGGGGGCAATGCAAGCGTTTTTGCATTTTTGAGTTCTTGTTCGTTTAGATGCAATAAAGAACCTGCATCTATCTTGGGCGTGTCTGCCACACCATTGATCGCTTCCGTAGCACAGAAGCACACAAGCAAGAGCTGTATAAATGAGAAAGATTTTTTTATCATTCAACTGACCAAAGTTTCACCAGTTGAATTCTTTAAAAAACTCTGAAAGATTTATTACCGCAGACTACAAATCTCTACTTTGGTATTAAATTATTTCAATATATGTGGTTATTTGATAACCCACATTGCGCAAAGATTCAATCACAGTGCCTTTTGCACCTGCATCCACCATTTTTTTTCGCAACCGCACCATGCGCACTGCTAGGTTGGCTTTAAAAGCTTCGTCTAATTCCATATGCAGCAATTCTGCAAATTGCCATGTTTCTAACTTGCACGCAGGTGCACGAGCCATACAGGTCAGCACCACCGTCTCTTGTGGGGTCAACTTCACTACGCCCTCACAACCATGTAACTCTGACTTATTTAATACTAAACTGTCCGGACTGGCCTGCTTGAGTGTTGCCATGCGGCGTCTGGCGAAACTGCGAAGCGCTGCAAACAACTCCGGCAAGGAAACCGGTTTGGTTAAATAAATATCAGCCCCACAGTCATAGCCATTCAGCTTGTCATCAAGGGTAGAGCGGGCAGTCAGCATGATGATGCCAGCCAAAGTATGTACGTGACGAATACGCTTTGCCAAGCTGAAGCCATCCTCACCAGGTAAATTGATATCAATCAAAAATGCATCAATTTGATCGATACCCGAATGATCTTCAAGTTCTTCTGCGCATGACAATGCAACAACATGATGACCTTCAGTGCGCAATGCATTTTTTAGCAACATTCGCAAATCGTCACTATCTTCAACAACAACCAAATTCAATGAGGTAGACATAACTCAAACCGAATGTGTTTGTCATCGGGTGCATAGCGACAAGTCGCGCCTATAGCAATGGAAATGCTATTGACTAAGAAAAGACCTAAGCCTGTACCGGAAATAGATTTAGCGCCTGTGCTTCGATAGTATTTTTGGAACAACTTATTGGGATCTGGCCAACCTGATATTCCTGGTTTGTTGCTGACTGAGATGCAAACTTGGGCCGAATCTTGAATGCCATTCATGCTGACGATGACTGGTTGCGTTGGTTCTCCATAGCGTAGGGCATTGGCAATCAAATTATTCAGCACAATACGTACACATTGAGCATCCGTAACTACAACCATGGCCATTGATGGTTCATGCCACTCTAAACGATGCATATCATCAGGTTGATCTGCCAATACCTCCTCAACCAAGCGATTCAAATTCACAGATTCACGCAATATGTCCAATTTCCCATTAGAAATGCGATCCGCGCTCAGACACCTATCTAGTATGTCTTTGATAGTGTTAACGTTGCGAGTGACGTAGTTTTTTGTTTCTTGGCTGGTGTCGGCATGTTGCGCTAAATCGATCACCGACAAGGGATTTTTTATTTCATGCATCAACATGGCAAGCAGCTGGCTTTGCTCTTCCCTCTTGATTTTTTCCAGCTCAACCTGCTGTTTTGATAAAAGCAGGTCTTTGCTGAATTGCAAATTATTTTGCTTGAGCTGATTAGACCGAATTTGCATCAGCACTGTCATCAAGATACCTGAACTCAGACTGTAAGAAATCAATGCATTCAAGGCGAATTCATCGCCCCGAATCACACCCAATGCAGGCAGGACGCTGGCCCACAAAATCAGATTCAGCGCAAAGTAATAACCCACCACATACCTTTTTTTAATTAACAAGTTGGTAGTTAATGATTCAGCATCTTGGTCTTTGATGATGGCAACTGAAAGAACCAATAAACTAAATATGGACAGTCCATTCAAGGTCATGTTGATTTTTAGAGCACTCCTTGTCATCCCCAACATCATCAGCACGGCGATGATGGCTGAAGTCCCGAGCAGGGTTTGCATGCATCGTTTGGCCCATAGCGGCGGGCGATACTCGCTCAAAAATAAATATTCAAACCAGATGGAAAACGCGGTAGCACCAATCACAAGCCAGTTGTAACTTCTGTCTAGCCAAAAGGGATCGATCCATTCTGACAAAAACAATCGGCCAAAGCCAAAAAATGCTGCCGTGAAAATCAAATAAATCAAATGTCTGACAACAAACACCGCATACAAAGATTCCCTGTGATTAAGCCAATTGAAAAACACCATGACTAAAAAAACGGTGATCAAGGACATGACTGCAAAATATGTCACCAACATGTGATGCTCAGCTTTGAGCATGTCGTCCGGGGTGAGTGCTTCCACAGTCATCAATACCGTGCTGGTTGCTTTCAATCGTAAATACACATTACGCTCTTGAGTAACCATCGGGATGACAAAAGTATGGGTTAAAGACTCATATTCCGCAGACAAATAATTGGTTTGATCCCCGGACTTTCGTACGGTATTTGATGTATCTAGTGGGTCAAACAACTGGATTTCATCCAGATAAATTGGTCGTATACGCAATACCAATTTGTCTGCATGGCCTGAGGTGGTGTGGGCTTTGATTGTCAACTTCACCCAAATGGCGGCATCTGTATAACCCTTGCTAAGCACTCCTTGGTATGGGGTGAAGCTTTGATCCTGCGCTTGGCTAATGCCTGCAAGTCCGGAGGTATCCATCCAATAGGCGCGATCGCTGATATGGTCAACAGAACTGGCAAAACTGAAATTGAATAAAGCGATCGCAGCCAACAGCACTATGGCTTTAATCAATGACAACAACTTGCCCCTAAGAAACTGCATATATCAACTATGACTGTGCTTAAACATTAAGCCTATCATGCTGGATATGGAAAATATTTCTATACATTACAAGAAGTACTTGTTATGCAAATTTCTAGACCCTAGCTTTCACATGGGCCTGGGGTTGGCCTAGACAAGAGGCTTTGTCGGTATTGGTGAGCTCACCTCGCTAGATCCGAACTTTTCCACCTTGGTGGTTCGAGCCCTGGCCCTGTCTTCGAATGTCAGAAGCAAAATTTCAGCTCATTCAACACTTGACAAAACGTATCAAAGATGGTACATTTGAAGTATGAAACCGATATTAAACGCAAGTTTCTTCAGATCAGACAGTGGCAATGAGCCTGTACGCGAATGGCTTAAAGCTTTGTCTGCTACGGAGCGAA
>RFTR01000082.1 GCA_009923345.1 Betaproteobacteria bacterium | reverse complement strand
CTGAGATAGGGACAGTCCACGAGAAGATGGCGTAGCTACCAGTCTTTGTAACCTGCAGTCCAACTCCGCACTTCATTTTTTACAATAAATAACATTTAAGAATGGGTGCCTCGTATGAAATGCAAGCAGCACCCTCAAACACCCAGCCAAACAAAAAAGCCTATTTGTAACGAAGACGAGCCAAAGCAGCCCCATCAGCCAAAGCCTGCAATTTCTTCATAGCAACTTCACGACTCATAGGCGCCAACCCACAATTGGTACAAGCAATCAACCGATGCTTAGGCACAAACTGCAAGGCCTTGCCAATCGTGTCTGCAATTTGCTCAGGCGTTTCAATTTCTTCGCTGGCCACATCAATCACGCCAACCATTACGTCTTTGTCTTTCAGCAAAGCCATCATCTCTGGAGGCACATGCGAGTGGTAGCACTCAAGACTAACTTGTTTGATACTGCTCTTAGCCAACGCAGGAAACACTTTTTCATATTGACGCCATTCGTCACCCAAAGTTTTTTTCCAATTATTGTTGGCTTCAATGCCGTAGCCATAGCAAATATGTACCGCAGTTGTGCAAGTTAACCCTTGCGCGGCACGCTCCAAGGCTTTGACGCCCCAGTCTGCGGCTTCGTCTAGATAGACGTTGAAAGCAGGCTCATCGAATTGGATGATGTCTACGCCATCAGCCTGCAAAGCCAATGCTTCTTGGTTTAGTAACTCAGCAAATGCAAACGCCATATCGATGCGGCCTTGCACGGGGTCTTTGCCTTTGCCATAAAAGCGGTCGGCGACAGTGTCGACGATGGTCATCGGACCAGGCAATGTGAATTTGAGTTTTTTCTTGGTGTGGGCACGCGCTAGTTGCGCTTCGAATGCATGCACACGCCCTTTGAGTCGTAGAGGTGCTATGACTTGTGGCACTTGTGCGTCATAGCGGTTGTTGCGAATGCCCATGGTGACTTTGTTTTCGAAGTCTATGCCTTCTACTTGCTCTAAAAATCCATGTACAAAGTGCTGACGCGATTGTTCACCGTCACCAATAACATCTAATCCTGCATCTTCTTGCGCTTTGATCCACAGCAAGGTGGCATCGGCTTTGGCGCGCATCAGCGCATCGCCTTCGGCCTGCCATTTGGGCCACAGTTTGTTGGTCTCAGCGAGCCATTCAGGCTTAGGCAAACTACCAGCGATTGCTGTTGAAAACATAGGGCACTCCAATGGGTTGGGATTTATAAAATTTCTTGCGCGAGCAATTCATATGAGCGCGCTTGGGCAACTGGGTCATGCGTCCAAGTGATAACGACTATTTCTTCTATTTGTAAACGCTCAGCAAGAGCACGTAATTTGCGCACGACTTGCTTGGCACTTCCCACCAAAGCGTTTTCTTTTAGTTCGGTCAAGGCACGTTGTTCGCCTGATGAGTAATTACGTACCGCCTGCTCTGGAGGTAACAAGGGATCGGTACGTCCTAGGTTGCGATCCATCTTCCACCTTGCCCGGCTTTCAAACAATCGCCATGCTTCTTCTTCGGTGTCTGCGGCCAAGGCCCAGACACAAACAACCGCTTCAGGTTTGGATCTGGATTGACTCGGACGAAAGTTACTGCGATACAAATGCATTGCTTGGTCAGCCCCTTGACCATCGGTAATGAAATAGGCAAATGCATACGGCAGACTCAAATGCGCCGCAAGTTGTGCGCCATAGTCTGAACTCCCAAGCATCCACAGATCAGGCGCAGTTGGTCCACTGGGATATGCAAATACGCCATGGCCAGGATGTCCAGCTGGAAGCGGTTCACCTGAAACCCACGCTCGCAACTCCATCACTTGCTGGGGAAAGTTGTCACTCGCATAGCGATCTGGGTTGAGCAACTGCGCTGTACGTCCGTCACTTCCTGGAGCGCGACCAACGCCTAAATCAATACGGCCAGGCGCCAATGCATCAAGCACACGAAATTGTTCCGCTACTTTTAAAGGCGCGTAATGCGGAAGCATCACGCCAGCACTGCCCAAACGAATGCTTGTGGTTTGTGCAGCAATCGCTGCCATCAAAACTTCTGGCGCTGTTCCAACAATGCTGGGATGACTATGGTGCTCACTCACCCAAAAACGTTTGTAGCCCCATGCTTCGCACTTGGAAGCAAGCGCGAGAGTTTGGCGGATAGTGGCATCTTGTGGACGCCCAGCGCCTGCAGCAGATTGGTCAAGAACTGAGAGTGTTAGCACGGGAGGTAGCTTAACTGCATTGCAAATGTCGCGCTGTCACACGGGTAACCATCTGGGTTCTTTTGATTTTTGCAAATCAACTACAGGCGGTTATCCAAAACTTCTATTGAGTTTTGTCGTTTTTAACAGTTATAAGGCATTGGCAGTAACTGACTCAGCATTAGAGACAGTCTCCGCCTCTTGTAATGCACGCCACATCACTTTGCCGCTTCCACTTTTTGGTAGCGCATCGACAAATTGCACATGGGTGGGAGCTTTATAAATCGCCATATTTTCACGACACCAGTCGATGATGTCTTGCTCATTCATTTGGTCTTTGTGCGACGCACGCAATACAACCACAGCTTTCACCGTTTCACCGCGGTAGGCATCGCGGGTAGAGATAATGCAAGCTTCTTGAATGGCAGGGTGCTTAAACATCAAAGCCTCCACTTCAGCGGGCCACACTTTGAAGCCAGAAGCATTGATCATCCGCTTGAGTCGATCAGTGATGAAAAAATACCCGTCTTCATCGACTCGGCCCAAATCACCCGATCTGAAAAAGCGCTTTCCATCCATATCAAAAAAGGCCGCCTCAGTTGCGTCTGGGCGTTTCCAATATCCGTTAAAGATTTGCGGACCATGCATCACGATTTCACCTGACTGGCCAGGCGGTACTTCTTCCAAAGTCTCAGGGTCAACCACGCGTGCGTCAACGCTCATAAAAGGAATGCCCAAACACTGCTGCTTAGGGTTGTCTGGCGGATTGTTGTGTGAAGGCGCTGCAGTCTCAGTGAGGCCATATCCTTCTGAATAACTCAAACCATATAAATCAAGCAAACGTTGTGCAACCGCCTGTGGCATGGCGGCTCCTCCGCCACCAATATGCACCAAACTCTTAAGGTTGAACTTATCAAAATTTGGGCTGCCCAAGAGGTCAATCACCATGGTGGGGATATTCGTCCAATGGCTGACTTGCCATTTTGAAATCAAACGCCCGGCTAGCTCACGTTCCCAACGCGGCATCAAAACCAAAGTTGCACCCATAAAAATGCCTGCATGCATGACGCTTGTCATACCCGTGATGTGAAACATGGGAACCACCAACAGACCGATATTTTCATGGGTGCCATTTCCCCAATATGCCGAAGCCATAGCGTTATGCATGATGCTGCGATTCGGATGCATGCAACCTTTAGGCAGGCCAGTGGTGCCACTGGTGTAAGGTAATACGGCCAAGTCTTCTATGCCTACCGTAAGAGGGCCAAGTTCTAAATGGTTGGCTAAAGCATGCGGCCAATCGAGCGCCTCGCCGCCATGGACTTGGGGCAAAGCATGTTTTGTAAAAAGCCATTCATGCCAAGCGGCAGGTGGGGCATCGTCTCCTTGTACATCAGGATTGAAGGCATCCGTGAAATGCGTAACTACCATGTGTTTGAGTCCCTGGCCTGCAGGTAATTCATTGCTAGCCTTGGCTAAATCAGCAGCCAAGTCTGCCGTGGTGATAGCCACGCGTGCGTCTGGATCGGTGATGTAGTGCTTGAGTTCTTCCGCGCGGTTCATCGGATTGACTGGAACCACCACTGCGTTGGCACGAAGGATCGCGAAATGTGCAACCACCAACTGCGGGCAATTTTGCATATTCAAAATAACGCGATCTCCTTTTTGTACGCCCACGCTTTGCAAATAAGCCGCCAATCGTTCTGCTTGACTGCGTAAATCCGCATAGGACAGTCGGGTGCCTAAAAAAATCAGTGCGTCTTTGTTTGGGAAACGACGCGCACTGATATCCAAGTTGTCCCATAACGTAGTCTCAGGCAGAGAAAGTGAATGGGGCAACCTATGGGGCCAAAAAGAATAATGCGGTTTCATAAGGGCTAGATTAGCGGGCAGATACACATTTGCCCATTCGGGAAGCCCCTATCGGTGTTTATGTCAGGTACTTGCCGCCGCTTTTTCCGCTTGCATACGTTGGTTGATGTGGCGCACTGACATAAGCGCCCCCAAATACCCACGCAGCCACTCTAGGTCAATAGGTTTATGCAACAACTGCACGCCATCAGGTAAGCCACCTTTCGCTTTCACCTGTTCTGGGCGTAGGCCCGTCATGGCGACGACTGCCATGCTTTTAAAACTACCGTGTTCATGCAGAGTTTTAACGAAATCAAATCCGTTGACATGCGGCATCACCAAGTCTGTCAACAACACTTGTGGATGCAGGTTCGGCATGTCCAACATCGCCTCAATGGCGGAGGCGTACATCGTGACGTCTAGGGGTAAGCCCCAGCGGTCAAAATTTGCTTGTAGCATCAAACGGGTTGACGCATCGTCTTCGACAACGATGATTTTCAGCCGCTGTTCTCCCAGCATCAATGCATTGGGGTGGAGGTTGTGGCGATGTTGGTACTCTTGTATCGATTTCAAAGAAATGCGACGATGACCACCATTGGTTCGCCAAGCCCGCAACTCGTTTCTCTCCACCAAGCCTTGCACGGTTCCAATTGATATGCCCAGCACTTTGGATGCATAACTGGTTCCGCAAAAACTTTCATAACCATCTGAGCCCTTGGCAAAATCCATCGCAAATCCCTTAAATGATGAAAAAAATAAATTAAATACTTATTATTAATTTTAATTATTAAAACCAATGAAAGCAATACATAACAATTCTTTGACTTCGCTACAAAGTGTCTTAGTTGGCCACTACACCGACGATAGGCGACCTACGGGGTGCACCGTAGTGCTATGCCCTCAAGGAGCAGTTGCGGGCGTAGATGTCCGCGGCGCTGCTCCTGGAACGCGAGATACGGATGCCCTGTCGCCCTCCAACACAGTGCAAGAAGTACACGGCGTTTTGTTGACCGGTGGCAGCGCTTATGGTTTGGATGCCGCTGGTGGCGTTATGCGTTGGCTCGAAGAACGCGGTCATGGCTTGCAAGTCGGGCCAGCGATCGTGCCCATCGTGCCGGCGGCAGTTATTTTTGATTTGTGGGTCGATGATTTTTCAAAGGCCAGGGGTGAGCCCACAAAAAATCCGCGCATTCGCCCTGACGCGCAAGCTGGATACCTTGCCTGTCAGGTTGCCAACTCAGAGCCTGTCCAACAGGGCAATGTGGGCGCGGGCGCTGGAGCCACACTGGGCAAGCTCAATGGCCCAGATTGCGCGATGAAAGGCGGGATTGGAAGCGCCAGCCTGTGCGTCCGCGGCGTGACGGTGGCAGCTTTGATAGTTTGTAATGCACTGGGCGATGTGTTTGATCCGCAGACAGGCAAACTTTTAGCAGGCGCCCGCCTTAGTGCAGATAGCCGAGAACTTTTGGACATTGTTAAAGCCCAACTCAATGGCCAAAGTATTTCTAATCCACAAGCTGGAAGCAACACCACCATAGGCGTAGTTGCTACAGACGCTGTGCTTACAAAACCCCAAGCGCATCGTCTGGCGCAGGTCGCGCACGATGGTTTAGCACGAAGCATTCGCCCTGTTCATACGTCCATGGACGGCGACACCTTGTTTGCCTTAGGCACAGGCACCAGCGGCCAAGCCGCGGACATGATGTTGCTGAGCACCATGGCCGCAGAGGTCACCGCCATAGCGGTGGTCAATGCGGTGCGGGCCGCCAAAGACTTGCGCTTTGGCCAAAGGTGGTGGCCGGCAATGGGCTAACTGGGAAAGCCGAGTTTTGCTGAAGGGCCCTTTGCAAGCAGCGTTATTTGAGAGCTTTAAAACGCGTGCGCTTAGGCTTGGCACCTTCTTCACCCAAACGCTTCTTCTTGTCGGCTTCGTACTCTTGGTAGTTACCGTCAAAAAAAGTCCACTGCGAATCGCCTTCACAAGCCAAGATATGCGTAGCAATGCGGTCCAAGAACCAGCGGTCATGGCTGATCACCATTATGCTGCCAGCAAACTCCAATAGCGCGTCTTCCAGAGCGCGCAAGGTTTCCACATCTAAATCGTTGGAAGGTTCATCCAGTAACAACACATTACCGCCGGCTATGAGTGTTTTGGCCAAATGCAATCGTCCGCGTTCACCGCCAGAAAGGGTACCGACGCGTTTTTGTTGATCACCCCCGTTGAAGTTGAAACGTCCGCAATATGCGCGGCTAGCCATTTCAAACTTACCAACGGTCAAGATATCGAGTCCGCCAGAGATGTCTTCCCACACGGTTTTGTCGTTAGCCAAATCTTCACGTGACTGCTCTACAAAGGCCATCTGCACAGTCTGGCCAATCTTGACTTCGCCACTATCGGGTTGTTGCTGGCCCGCAATCATGCGAAACAGGGTTGACTTGCCGGCACCGTTCGGGCCAATGATGCCGACGATCGCGCCTGGGGGCACTTTGAAGCTGAGGTTGTCGATCAACACGCGGTTACCAAACGACTTCGTGACGTTCACAAATTCAATGACTTCTTGACCCAAACGTTCCGCTACGGGAATAAAAATCTCCTGCGTCTCATTGCGTTTTTGGTAGTCGAAGTCAGACAATTCTTCAAAGCGGGCAATACGCGCCTTGCTCTTGGCTTGGCGGCCTTTGGGATTTTGACGGACCCAATCGAGCTCTTTCTTCAAGGCTTTGGCGCGGGCTTCTTCGCCTTTTTGTTCTTTCTCTAAGCGATCTTGCTTTTGCTCTAACCAAGTGCTGTAGTTGCCCTTCCATGGAATGCCGTGGCCACGGTCGAGTTCCAAAATCCATTCGGCGGCGTTGTCCAAAAAGTAGCGGTCGTGGGTAATTGCCACCACGGTGCCAGAAAAGCGCGCGAGAAATTGCTCCAGCCAATCGACCGATTCGGCGTCCAAGTGGTTGGTGGGTTCGTCAAGCAAGAGCATGTCGGGCTTGGAGAGCAACAACTGGCACAAAGCCACGCGACGCTTTTCACCGCCTGAGAGGTTGCCGATCACAGCGTCCCACGGAGGCAGGCGCAAGGCGTCTGCGGCGATTTCAAGTTGGTGTTCACTATCGGTGCCTGCAGCAGCTATGACGGCTTCGAGTTCGCCCTGTTCGGCCGCTAGTTTGTCAAAATCGGCGTCGGGTTCTGCGTAGGCTGCGTAAATTTCTTCCAAACGGTTTTTAGCGGCTAGTACGTCGCCCATGCCGCCTTCCACAGATTGGCGAACGGTGTCCGCGTCATTGAGTTTGGGTTCTTGCGGCAAGTACCCAATCTTGATGCCAGGCATGGGCGTGGCTTCGCCCTCGATCTCTTTGTCGACACCCGCCATGATTTTGAGCAAGGTGGACTTGCCAGAACCGTTCAAACCCAACATACCGATCTTGGCGCCAGGGAAAAAACTCAGAGAAATATCTTTCAAGATATGGCGCTTGGGCGGCACGATCTTGCCGACGCGGTTCATGGTGAAAACGTACTGAGCCATTGGGTGTGTTCTTTCGGAAGCAAAGCAATAAAACGGCGATTATCCCCGCAGCCACGATCCATGCCACAATACAACCCGTTGCCGCCGCCAGTTGCCGCAACATCAGCACTTCTGCTGGAGCAGGCCATAAACGTATTTTTAGTTTGTAGGCCAAACCGCTCACCTGTAAAAATTGCCGATCTTGACTGGGTGGCCCTTGGGCCAAGCGGGTTGGTGCCATGCGCTCGGACAAGAGCGCCCTATCATGAACTTTGAAGAATTGAATTTGGCTCCGGCCATTCTGAAAGCCTTAGCCGAACAGGGCTACGACACCCCCACCCCCATCCAAGCGCAGGCCATCCCTGCTGTGCTTGCTGGTCAAGACCTACTTGCAGGCGCCCAAACGGGTACTGGTAAAACCGCCGCCTTTACCCTACCCATGCTGCACAAACTCACCATGAGCCGCAGCAAGGAAAACAAATTTGGCGTCTACGGTGTTCGCGCCTTGGTGCTCACCCCCACCCGCGAACTTGCAGCACAAGTGGAAGAGTCGGTCCGTACTTATGGCAAGTATTTGCAGCTGACATCTGCCGTTATTTTTGGCGGTGTCGGCATGAGTCCCCAAATTGCCCGTATCCAAAAAGGTGTCGATATTTTGGTGGCCACTCCAGGCCGTTTGCTGGACTTACAACAACAAGGTGAACTCGACCTCTCGACCGTGCAAATTTTGGTCTTGGACGAAGCCGACCGCATGCTCGACATGGGCTTTATTCATGACGTCAAAAAAATCCTAGCCTTGGTACCTAAAGATAAGCAAAGCTTGTTGTTCTCTGCCACCTTCAGCGATGACATTCGTGAGTTGGCTAACGGATTATTGAAAAACCCACAAAGCATTCAAGTTACCCCCAGCAACACCACGGTGCAACGCATCAACCAGATCGT
>RFTR01000081.1 GCA_009923345.1 Betaproteobacteria bacterium | reverse complement strand
CCCAGCTTTTTAAAAATCATTGTGGAGAAGGCCGCTGAAATAGGCATTGCTTTGCCCAGCGTACGTAAAGCCTTGGTCTCTGGTGAAGCCTTTCCGCCAAGCTTGCGCGACTGGCTGGCCGAGCGTGGCATTACAGGCTACCAGTGTTATGCCACCGCAGATCTGGGATTGATCGCTTATGAAACATCAGCGCGTGAAGGCTTGGTATTGGATGAAGGCGTGATCGTTGAAATCGTGCGCCCTGGAACCGGCGATCCCGTACCAGAAGGTGAAGTGGGTGAATTGGTGGTTACCACTTTGAACCCCGATTACCCCTTGATACGTTTTGGTACAGGTGATTTATCTGCCGTGCTAACGGGCACCTGTCCGACAGGCAGAACCAACCAACGCATCAAAGGTTGGATGGGTCGTGCAGACCAAACTACCAAAGTGCGCGGCATGTTCGTGCATCCGGGGCAAGTGGCAGAGGTCACCAAACGCTTTCCTGCCATTAAGCGTGCGCGCCTTGTCGTATCAGGCGAAATGGCAAACGACCAACTCACGCTCAAAGTGGAAACCCTAGAGACAGCAGGGTTGGCTGAAAAAATCAGCGAAGCGGTACGCGACGTGACTAAATTACGCGCTGATATTGCCTTGGTGGAGGTGGGCAGTTTGCCCAACGACGGCAAAGTGATTGAAGACGCCCGTAGCTACAAGTAAATACCTAAGTAATACCCGATGAATTGGGGTAATCAAGAATGCCTTAGCATCCAAGGTTTACGCCTTTGACATCAATCCACTCTATTTGGAGAACCTATGAAAAAGTTATTTGCCCTCAGTCTTATCGTTGCAGCCACTTGCCAAACTTGGGTGTCTGCTGCTGATTTCCCCATCAAAGACAAATCTGTCACGATCGTGGTCCCCTTTGTAGCAGGTGGACCTACCGATCGCGTAGCGCGCGATTTGGCAGAAGCCATGCGCAAGCCCCTAGGAGCAACTGTTGTGGTGGAAAACGTGGCAGGTGCCGGTGGAACGATCGGGGCCAACAAAGTATCTAAAGCCCCCCAAGACGGCCATACTGTTTTGCTTCACCATATTGGCATGGCCACATCTCCCGCCCTCTATCGCAAGATGCCCTACAACACCATGGACGACTTCGAATACTTGGGCATGGTCAATGAAGTTCCCATGACATTGGTCGGACGTCCTACTTTGCCAGCAAATAACTACAAAGAGTTGGTGACATGGATTGGCCAAAACAAAGGCAAGATCAATTTGGCAAATGCTGGTTTAGGCGCCGCTTCACATCTGTGCGGACTGATGTTCCAGCAAGCCGTTCAAACCGATATGACGACGGTTCCTTACAAAGGTACCGCGCCCGCATTGAACGATTTGATGGGCGGACAGGTCGATTTATTGTGTGATCAAACGACCAATACTTCTGCGCAAATCGAAGGTAAAACCATCAAAGCGTTTGCAGTGACCACCATGAAGCGTTTGACAACACCTGCTTTGAAAGACCTGCCGACCATGAATGAATCCGGCGTGAAAGATTTCAACGTTTCTATTTGGCACGGAATGTATGCGCCTAAAGGCACTCCAGCGGATGTTGTTGCCAAACTCAATGCGGCTTTGAAAGTTGCCTTGAAAGATCCTGAGTTCGTTAAAAAGCAAGAGGCTTTAGGTGCCGTGATTGTGACTGACAGGCGCACCGATGGTGCAGAGCACAAGAAATTTGTGGCTGCTGAAATCGCTAAATGGGGTCCTGTGATCAAGGCTGCTGGCGAATACGCTGACTAAAGTTGTGCAAACGGCAACGTTTGCTTGACCAAAATCACCGTACACGGTGCTTCCATAGCAACTTTAATAGGTACTGGTGCAATCACACGTTGCATCTGTACCCCGTGTGTGGCGGCGCCCATCACAATCATATTGACATGGTTGCCTTGCGCATAAGTTAGCAAGGCCTGTGCTACATCACCAGACTCCAACACATGAAAAGAGCACTGGTGTTGTTGTAAATCTAAACCCTGCGCCCATTGGCGCTGCATCGTTAAATATTGGCGATGCAAACTGGTCTCACTGCTGTCGTCATCTGATGTGCTACTTTGATTTGGCGAAATAACAGTGACCACGGCCAAGCGCGCCCCTGGTCGAATACCGAGTGAGCGTGCAACGGCTTGTCTGAGTGAGTACAGAGTGTCGTCGCGCACGTCATGGTGCGGCAGTGCCACCATCACGATCGGAACTTCATCAATTTGTTGTGCTGGTAGAGGGCTGGGGTGGTAGTGCATGCCCGCTGCTTGGAGCCAACGTTTGAAATGCACCCAAAAAGAAGTGCCTTCTATTTGCTGTCCACGCGCAGTGATGCGCACTTGGTCACTGTGCTCTAAGTCAAACGCCAAATGCGCGGCGGAGGGGTAACGCAATTCGGCTTGCGGGTGCAAGCAACGCAAAATAATTTCTTGTAACCATGCTGGAACATCAGGCCGCAATTTGCGCGGTGGTGGTGGGTCCATCCACAAACGCTGGCGCATGCCGCCCTGGGTGGCGGGGTTGCCAAATGGCAACTCCGAAGTAGCAAGTTCATAGAGCATCACGCCAATGGCAAAGACATCGCTGCGTGGGTCGCCGCGCACTCCTACCACTTGCTCGGGCGCAATCCATGTGGGTGATCCGATGGCTTTGCGAAGTTCCTCAGCCAACAGATCTGGAAAGTGGGCGTGGCACGATAAACCGAAGTCGAGTAGCACCGCATGGCCCTCTGGATGCATCAGCACGTTGGCAGGCTTGAGGTCGAGATGGCAGGTGTTTTGTTGGTGCAAGCTATGCGCTGCACGCGCGATCGCAGCGCCTATTTTTGCAATATCAGTAAAGCTCGTGCGCGTATGACTTTCTGTGAACTGGTCAATCACTTGTTGCAAAGTCTTGCCCTGCACATGTTCCATCACCAAATAAGGGATAGACGATAAATCACCGGCAGCAACAAAACGAGGCACATGCCTGCCTTGCAAGACTTGCAAAATCTGATGCTCTACTTCGAAGCCAATGATGTTCTCGGCGCCATCGCCCGTAGTCATACGGGGCACTTTCATCACCATAGGAAAGGGAACAGGCCGTGCGTCGGCGTATGTCACTTCATATATGTGCGCCATGCCACCGGCATGCAGACAGGGGCCAATCAAAAAGCCGTCAAGGTCTGTTCCAGCCTCAAGGCGCTTCATCGGCCCGTCTCCAAGCGGCTAGCGAAAAATTCAGGTAATCCTGCTTGGCGAATGCTGTGGGCTGCAGCCATATGGTCGTAGGCAATACGGTGAAAGGTGAGTTTTTCGGATGCAGTATCGAATATGACGTACATCGCGCGCGTGTCGCCATCACGCGGCTGTCCGACTGAGCCAATCGTGGCCAACCAATGGCGATGCGAGGGCGTTGGAATAGCAACCCCCGCGGTGGGCTTGAAAGACATCAGCTGTCGACCTGTGCCGCGGTAGTACAAAGACTGGTGGTGTACATGGCCGCCAAAGACATAGCGCACCTCAGGGCTCAAACATGCTGCATCCATGCTGATACGTGCAACGCGTTCGTCTTCTACATAGCGCCATTGCTCAGGCGCGTCGGCGCTGGCATGCACCATACAAACACTTTCATCATGCGCAGTGAGCGGAAGCGTTTCTAGCCAATACCGTTGTGCGGGTGAAAGCTGTGCATAGGTCCATGCAGCAGTTTGTGCACCCAAAGCATTTGTGTGTGCAGTCGCTTTGTTGGGCGTGTCGGTATGCATGGCAGAAGTGCTTTGCAGCGCACGCACCTCTTTGAGCATGTCTTCATGGTTGCCGCGCAACACAACATTTCCAGAAAAATACAGTTGTTGGCAACGATCCACTACCTCTGCCGGAAATGCACCGTATCCCACCAGGTCGCCCAGTACGGCAAACTTTTCTGCACCGTGGGCTTTGGCATGCGCCATGCAAGCGTCAAAGGCATGCAAATTCCCATGCACATCGGAGAGCAGGGCGAGTTTCATGTCGTTGACGCGATGGAAAAGCTTAGTAGTGGTAAACGCCGTGTCCAGTTTTGCGACCGAGTTGACCGGCGGCGACCATTTCTTTGAGCAGTGGGCAAGGGCGGTATTTGCTATCACCATACTCGCTCAAATACACCTCCATCACTGCCAAGCAAACATCTAGGCCAATCATGTCGGCCAATGCCAGTGGGCCAATCGGCTGATTGCAACCGAGTCGCATACCTGCGTCGATGTCATCTGGTGTTGCGAGACCCTCAGAGAGAACGAAAAATGCTTCGTTGATCATCGGCACCAAGATACGGTTGACCACAAAGCCAGGCGCGTTTTTAACGGTGATGGGGCTCTTGCCTAGGCGCTTGGCCAATGCTTGCACAGCGTCGTGGGTGGCATCTGAAGTTTGCAGGCCGCGGATGATTTCCACCAATGCCATCATGGGCACGGGGTTGAAAAAGTGCATGCCAATAAAACGGTCAGCACGCGTGGTGGCGGCAGCGAGTTTGGTAATGGAGATAGATGAAGTGTTGGATGCCACGATGACGTCTGCGGCAAGCAAGCCATCGACTTGTTTCAAAATTTTGACTTTGAGGTCAAAGCTTTCAGTAGCTGCTTCAACCACCAATTGGGCTTTTTGTAAGTCTTGGTATTGGGTGCTGCCTTGTATGCGTGATAGCGCGGCAGTTTTTTCTGCCTCGGTCATTTTTTCTTTTTTAATCAAGCGGTCTAGGCTGCTACCTACTGTTGCGATACCTTTGGCCACTGCAGCCTCAGAAATATCGACCATCACAACGTTCACGCCAGATACGGCACATGCTTGCGCAATACCGTTGCCCATGGTGCCCGCGCCGATGATGCCTACTGTTTGAATACTCATGAAATCACCTTCTTACTGATTAATAAAACGATCTTAAAACGCCTAACTATGGATGTTATCCGCACCACTTACATATTTGGACTTTGCTGAGGCGGACATTTACAGAAGGACTGATATAGGTCAATCGCCCCAAGTTTGTCTCAGCAGACCTTGTGGAGAAACGTTAAGTTTTAAAACGTTTGCGCGTGAAATGCAGGGCGATGGCCCACGCTACACCCGCATACAAAGCCAATACGCCTAAATGCAACAAGGGCTGACTAGGCCAGCGGTCTAAGAACAGCGGCCTCACCAATGCAATGGCTTGGGTCAGTGGCAACCATTCTGCGATTGCACGTACCCAAGGTGGCAATTGATCGCTTGGAAAAAACACGCCACTTAAAAACATCATGGGCGTTAAGAACAGTGTGAAGTAATAAGTGAAAAAGTCGTAGCCTTTTGCCAAGGCGTTGAAGATCAATGCTAAGCAGCTAAAGGTAATGCCTACAAATAGCAAGCAGGGCCAAGCGAGCAGAATTTTCCAGCTTTGCGTAATACCAAGGGCCATCATCACGCCCAAGATGGCGGTGATAGTGAACAAAGATTTGAAAGCAGCCCAGAGCATTTCTGCCAGCAGCACATCTTCCAAGCGGATGGGCGCATTCATAATGCCATCCCATGTTTTTTGCACATGCATGCGCGAGAAAGCGGAATACAAAGCCTCAAAGGTGGCTGCATTCATCGCACTCATACAGATAGAGCCACTCGCCAAGAACAATAGATAAGGCACTTGCGCACCATCCAAGGTGACATCGCCAATCAATGCGCCCATGCCGTAACCAAATGCGACAAGCCACATCAAGGGCTCAGCAATATTGGCGATCAAACTGGGAATCACCAATTTGCGCCATACCAAAAGGTTGCGCATAAAGACAGGCCAAAAACGGAAATAGTGGGTCATGGCTTATGCCCCCTCTCGAATTTGTCGACCGGTCATTTTCAAGAACAAGTCTTCTAAGTTGGCTGGGCGGTGCAAAGTGCGCAGGCCAGTGTGTGCACTCAGGGCTTGCAAAAGAGGCGATGCGTCTGCGGTGTAGAAGAAAACAGTTTCACCGCTGGTCTCCGTACGTTGGGCTAGTTGCGCGAGAGGACTGTGTACCAATGCCAAAGCATCTTGCCCGTACACCTCGACCACATCAGGTTCTAAATGTTGCGAGATCAAATCACGCGGCGTGCCCTCGGCAATTTTTTTGCCGTGGTCAAGTAACAGTAAGCGGTTGCACAAGCGCTCCGCTTCGTCCATAAAGTGCGTGGTGAGTAATATCGATTTACCTTGTTGCAACAGTTTTTGCAAACGCTCCCACATCAGGTGACGCGCTTGAGGGTCCAGCCCTGTAGTGGGTTCATCAAGTAACAAGATATCGGGGTCGTTGATGAGTGCGCGCGCCAAACTCAATCGGCGCTTCATGCCACCTGAGAGTTGTCCGGGTTTGGCATCTGCTTTGTGCGTGAGCGCGGCGAATTCGAGCAACTCTGGAACCCTTGCTGCAATGGCGGTGCGTGACATACCAAAGTAAGTCCCGAACACTCGTAAGTTTTCTACACAAGTGAAATCGGGGTCAAGCGTATCGAATTGGCTGACAACACCTAAGCGCGATTTGATAGCCAGTGCATCACGCGGCATAGACAAACCAAAAGCTTGGATAGTGCCTGCATCAGGCAACGTTAGGCCCAAACACATACGCAAGGTGGTGGTTTTGCCGGCGCCGTTGGGGCCAATCACGCCCAAACACTCGCCTGCTTGTAATTGAAACGACAAATCGTCGACGACAGTAGCCTCACCATAATGCTTGACAAGATGTTGGCATTCAAAAAGAAGTTCTCGCATACGCACATTGTGCCCCGCCTAAAATTCACACCTATGACTACACCTCTCAGCGTATACCTGCAATATGTTTTACCCAAACAGGCCTTGACCGAATTAGCAGGCCGCTTTGCCCGTTGGCAAGGAGGGCGCTGGACGCATGCAGTCATTCGTTGGTTTGTGAAACGCTACAACGTCAATATGGACGAAGCGGCAGATGCTGACATCACCCATTACGCTTGCTTTAACGACTTCTTCACGCGCGCACTCAAATCGGACGCTCGACCCTTAGCAAATGCGCAATGGATCTGTCCAGTAGACGGTGCTATCAGCCAGTTCGGACGCATTGCAGGTGACCAGATTTTTCAAGCCAAAGGACACCACTACAGCACACGTGCTTTAGTCGGTGGTGACGTACAGCTGGCTGCTCAGTTTGAAAACGGCGACTTTGCGACGATTTATTTAAGCCCCAAGGATTACCACCGCATCCATATGCCAGCGGCAGGGCGCTTGTTGCGCATGATCCATGTGCCGGGCGATTTGTTCTCGGTCAATCCTGCAACCGCACAAGGTGTGCCGGGTTTGTTTGCGCGTAACGAGCGCGTAGTCTGCGTGTTTGATACCTTTGTCATGGTGCTGGTGGGCGCCACGATTGTGGGCAGTATGGCGACCACTTGGCATGGCGTGGTCAATCCACCGCGCTCACCCACAGTGCGCGAATGGCATTACGACGATGCCGTGATTCACTTGCAACAAGGCGACGAGATGGGACGCTTTTTATTAGGCTCCACCGTGGTGATGCTGTGGCCACAGAACACGCTGGTGATTAACAAGCATTGGGAGCCGGGGTTAGGTGTTCGCTTGGGGGAGAAGATGAGCGAGCCTAATGTTTAGGCCTAAACGCTGTGCCTTTTGGCTTCAGCCATATGTTTACGAATGCTGGGCAAGATCTTCCGAAAGCTAGTAACTAAGAGGCCAATAAATATCCCTAGCACCAAGCTGATGCCTAAAGTAAAAACGGGACGCTTGTTTACTGCAAACTCTGGCGCATACATGGGCGTTGGCATCGACGTAGGTTTGGTCTGAGGCTCTTCCAAAGATACTTTTGCATCGTTGATTTGATTGGTTAAATCTTTGATTTCTCTGGAATTAGACAAAGTAGTTGCAAGTATGAGTGCCCTACTTGCAAACTGCGTATCAGGGAAGTTGGTTCCTAATTTATTTGGAGAAAGACTCTTCGCAACTTCTTCTGCTAGTTGTAGTTTTTCTTCTAGTTGCGTAATTTGCGTTCTCTTTTGATCCAAGATCGGCTTAGCTAATTCAGCTTGCTTAGCAGCAATGTCAAAAATGACAGCTTGTAGACATTCTTTGGCCTCTTGTGTTGATGGGGCTTGAACTGACAAGCCAATGAACGGAGCCGATTTATTCAATATAGGTTTTATTTTTTCTACTATTTTTCGACTAGGGGACTTGTCCTCTTGAGTGTCGCAAGCAGTCCATGCAGCCTGCGAGAAATAAAGCGGCAATTTGATTTTTTCCAAAAGAACTGTAGGCGTTTCAACAGGATTGCCAGTTGCCATAGCCATTTGTATCGTGACTGATGCTTCAAAGAGTTTCGGCGTTGAAAAATAATAAGCCCCACCTAGGATGACGCAGGCTAAAACGGACTTGATGACGCTGCCAATGCTGTCTTGCAAAAAAAATAAAATGTCAGTGAGGGATATTTCGTCTTCGCTATAAATATCTTGCATAGTTGGTTAACCATCAGATCTTGAAAAATGTCAGTCCTATCATAACTCTCAATTTAATAATTAAAAATTATTACTATTCAAGTAA
>RFTR01000009.1 GCA_009923345.1 Betaproteobacteria bacterium | reverse complement strand
GCTTCACGGCAGGCTTGGGTACGCGCTTGCTTGTTACGAATTTGGTAAGCGGCTTTGAGTTTTTCTTCGGCGTGGGCGCCCACTTTAGCGATCAAAGGCTCGTCTTTTTCAGCGGCTTTCCAGTCCCACACGGGTTTGCCAGCGTCACGCACGAGTTCGTGGATGGCGTTGATCGCGATATTGCCTTGCTCATGGCCAAAGACCACGGCGCCCAACATCACTTCTTCAGACAACTGCAGCGCTTCTGACTCGACCATCAATACAGCAGATTCGGTACCAGCGACAACGAGGTCCATTTGGCTGTCTTTGCGTTGGGTTTGGCCTGGGTTCAAGACGTATTCGCCATTGATGTAACCCACGCGGGCAGCACCGATCGGGCCGTTGAATGGAATGCCTGACACACCCAATGCGGCAGACACCGCGATCAAGGCAGCGATGTCAGCGTCCACTTCTGGGTTGAGCGACAAGGTGTGGACCACGACGTGGACTTCGTTGTAGAAGCCCTCTGGGAACAAGGGGCGGATAGGACGGTCGATCAAACGGCTCGTCAGCGTCTCGTGCTCGCTAGGCTTGGCTTCGCGCTTGAAAAAGCTGCCAGGAATCTTGCCCGCGGCGTATGTTTTTTCGATGTAGTCAACCGTCAAGGGGAAGAAGTCTTGGCCAGGCTTGGCAGACTTAGATGCCACGACAGTGGCGAGCACCACGGTGTCTTCGATATTGACGATGACGGCACCGCCAGATTGGCGGGCGATTTCGCCTGTTTCCATGGTGACCGAATGCTGGCCCCACTGAAAGGTTTTGGTAACTTTATTAAAAATAGACATGTGTCTTCCTTATGGTTTGGGAGGAACCCGGTGCAGCACACGATGCCATTCCAGAAAAGCGTTCTTTTTTGGAATGACACAGCTTCGATCTGCGCCTCGACTTCTTCCGAGAGTGAATGTCGCTAAGTGCAACAAGTGCAAAACGCCTGAGCTATAGGAATAACTCAGGCGTTTGTCATGGGCTTAGACGATTACTTACGCAGACCAAGTTTGGTGATCAGCGCAGAGTAACGGTCGAAGTCTTTGGACTTGAGGTAGTCAAGCAATTTGCGACGACGGCTCACCATACGCAACAAGCCACGGCGACCGTGGTGGTCTTTGGCATGTGTCTTGAAGTGGGGGGTGAGTTCGTTGATACGGGCGGTCAAAAGTGCAACTTGCACTTCTGGGCTACCTGTGTCTTTAGCGGCGCGCGCATTGTCTTTGACGACTTCAGCAATTTTTGCAGTCAGCATGGTTTTTTCCTTAAATATTTGACTTGCGTTGGGCCGTGGAAGTTGGCCCAACGTGCGCTTCGCCCTAAAGCAAAGCCTGAAAATTATAGCACTTTAGGGTAATTTGTGGCCTTTTGCTTCTCTCTCTTCGTTTGGCATGGGCTCAGCGACTGCACTTGCCCTAGCGTCGACCAAGGCTGGCAGTAATTTATTAGTATGCATTAGATGCTTATAAAAACTGAAATTCTCCCGCTTACCCGCGTTAAGACAAGTCCGCCAAAGGCCAACGCGGCTTGACATCAAAACCGTATTATAAAAACTGAAATTCTCCCGCTTACCCGCGTTAAGACAAGTCCGCCAAAGGCCAACGCGGCTTGACATCAAAACCGTAGTTTTTCTGCGCCAGCGCTGGTTGCACTTGCAATCGCATAGCAGCGGCCATGGCGATCATGGCGCCATTGTCGGTGCACAAATGCAATTCGGGGTAATGCACCCGCACACCGCGCCAGGCGCAGGCCGCATTGAGTTGCGCACGCAAATGGCGGTTGGCGCCTACACCACCGGCGACCACTAATCGGTTTAAGCCTGTGTCTTGCAAAGCTGTCAGAGACTTTTTCAACAGAACTTCCACAATGGCCGCTTCCGTGGAAGCAGCCAGGTCGGCCTTGCGCTGGTCGATCGAGTCGCCCAGTTTTTTGGCTTGGGTCATCACCGCCGTTTTGAGTCCTGCGAATGAAAAATCCAAATTGCCGCTGTGTAACAAAGGCCGCGGCAATTTAAAGGCGGTTGGGTCACCCGACTCCGCCAACTTGGACAGAGCAGGACCACCCGGATACCCAAGCCCCAAAAGCTTGGCCGATTTATCGAAAGCTTCGCCGGCGGCGTCATCGATCGTTTCGCCCAACAAGATGTAATGCCCTACGCTATCGACGCGCATCAACTGGGTGTGACCGCCTGACACCAACAAAGCCACGAACGGAAATTCAGGTGGATCGGCACTTAAAAACGGCGACAACAAATGCCCTTCCAAGTGGTGGACACCGATCACAGGTTTTTGCAAAGACGCGCCCAGTGCACACGCCACTCCCGCACCCACCAACAAGGCGCCAGCCAATCCTGGACCGCGTGTGTACGCGACGACATCAACATCCGACAGTGTTTTGTGCGACTCGGACATCACTTCGCGCGTCAAGGGAATGACACGGCGAATATGGTCACGACTGGCTAGCTCAGGCACAACGCCGCCATAGGCTTGGTGCATGGCGATCTGGCTGTAAAGCGCATGCGAAAGAAGTTGCGGGATCGCATGCGCCCCGCCCTCTACTAAAGCAACCCCAGTTTCGTCACAAGAAGATTCGATTCCGAGTATTAACAATTACGCAGCCGCTAATGTGGCGTTCAGCGTTGCACTGGGTCGCATCACTGCGACCACTTTGGTCAGGTCAGGCATGTAGTAACCGCCGATGTCTACTGGCTTGCCTTGTACAGCCTTGAGTTCATCGACAATTTTTTGTTCATTCGCAGCCAAGGCTTTGGCCAAAGGGGCGAAATGCGCTTGCAACTCTTTGTCTTCGCTTTGCGCGGCCAATTCCTGTGCCCAATAGAGCGCCAAATAGAACTGGCTACCACGGTTGTCCAACTCGCCAGTTTTGGGGGAAGGGTTCTTGTTGTTGTCCAGCAATTTGCCAGTTGCGGTGTCCAAGGTCTTGGCCAGAATTTTGGCTTTGGCGTTGTTGGTTTTGATGCCCAACTCTTCCACGCTGACGGCCAATGCCAAGAACTCACCTAGCGAGTCCCAACGCAAATGGTTTTCTTCTACCAACTGTTTGACATGCTTAGGAGCAGACCCGCCAGCGCCGGTTTCATACATGCCGCCGCCTGCCATCAAAGGCACGATGGAGAGCATCTTGGCACTGGTGCCGAGTTCCATGATGGGGAACAAATCGGTCAGGTAATCTCGCAATATGTTGCCGGTGACCGAGATGGTGTCCATACCACGCACCACGCGCTCCAAGGTGTAACGCATGGCGCGTACTTGCGACAGATGTTGAATATCCAGACCCGTGGTGTCGTGGTCTTTCAAATAGAGTTCAACTTTTTTGATCAACTCGTTTTCATGAGGACGGTAGGGGTCCAGCCAAAACACAGCAGGCATGCCTGAATTGCGCGCGCGGGTCACAGCCAACTTCACCCAATCGCGGATCGGCGCGTCTTTGACTTGGCACATGCGCCAAATATCGCCCTCTTCCACGTTTTGAGATAAAAGCACTTCGCCTGTGGCGAGATCAACGATGCGGGCTTCGCCTGCTTCGCTGATCTCGAACGTTTTGTCGTGTGAACCGTATTCCTCAGCTTGCTGCGCCATCAGACCCACATTGGGCACGGTGCCCATAGTGCGGGGATCGAAATTGCCGTTGGTTTTACAGAAGTTGATGACCTCTTGGTAAATGCGCGCGAAGGTACTTTCTGGAATCAAAGCCTTGGTGTCTTTGGGCTTGCCATCGGCACCCCACATCTTGCCGCCGATACGGATCATGGCAGGCATAGAGGCATCGACAATCACGTCGTTCGGCGCATGTAAGTTGGAGATGCCTTTGGCCGAATCGACCATCGCCAATTCAGGGCGGTGCTCATGGCAAGCGTGCAAATCGCGGATAACTTCGTCGTGTAAAGACGCTGGCAAGCTGTCTAACTTTTCGTATAAGTTCACCAAGCCGTTGTTCACATTGACGCCGAGCTCGTCAAACAACTTACGGTGTTTCTCGAACGCTTCTTTATAGAAGATACGGACTGCGTGGCCGAAGACGATGGGGTGAGACACCTTCATCATGGTGGCTTTGACGTGCAGGGAAAGCATCATTCCGGTTTTGCGGGCGTCTTCGAATTGCTCTTCGTAGAAGTCACACAGCGCTTTTTTGCTCATATACATGCTGTCGATGATTTCGCCTTCCTGCAGTTTGGTCAGAGGCTTGAGCACAATAGTTTTGCCGCTCTTAGTCACGAGATCCATCTTGACATCGCGCGCTTTGTCTAACGTCATCGACTTTTCGCCATGGTAGAAATCGCCATGCTTCATGTGCGCCACGTGGGTGCGGGAAGCCATGCTCCACTCGCCCATGCTGTGGGGGTTTTTGCGGGCGTAGTTTTTGACAGCTGCGGGAGCGCGGCGGTCAGAGTTGCCCTCGCGCAGTACGGGGTTTACAGCGCTACCTAAACACTTGGAATAGCGCGCGCGAATGGCTTTGTCTTCGTCGGTTTTGGGATCTTCTGGAAAGTCTGGGAGCTTGTAGCCCTTGCCTTGCAATTCTTTGATACAGCCCACCAATTGGTGCACCGATGCGCTGATGTTGGGCAACTTGATGATGTTGGTGTCAGGCAAAAGTGTCAAACGGCCAAGTTCAGCCAAGTTGTCAGGTACTTTTTGCGCGTCGGTCAAAAACTCTGGGAACTCGCCCAAGATGCGGGCGGCAACTGAAATATCGCTCTCGACCACGTCGATGCCAGCAGGAGCCGTGAAGGTGCGGATGATGGGTAAAAAAGCGTGGGTTGCCAAATATGGCGCTTCGTCGGTCAGGGTGTAGATGATTTGGGATTTGTCAGTAGCCATGGGGCACTCTTGGTTTGAAATCGGTAAAACAGTTCGTTGGGGCCTAGTTGGCGCGCAACTTGCTGCGATTGTATCGACCCCCCCTTACGGCTAATTGGCATTCGCTTCGTCAAGAAAGGCAGTGGGGCCTGCATGTGGCTCCTCGCTTCGCTCTGGATGTCGCCACATGCAGGCCCCACTGCCTCTCTTGACTGCGGGTGCGAGAGAGAGCGGTTACTGGACAATACTTCTTATGGCGATTGGTCACTACATCAAAGAAATTGGGCGCGGGCGGGATGGTGCTCGGGCGCTGGATCGTTTGCAAGCTGCAGATTTGATGGGTCAGATCTTGGATGCACAAGTCAGCGATTTAGAAATTGGTGCATTTTGTTTGGCTATGCGCATAAAGGGCGAAACGCCTGACGAGATGGCCGGTTTTTTGGATGCAGTGCATGCGCGTTTGCATCGCATAGAAGTACCTACTGATAACTGGACTGTTGTATTACCTAGTTACAACGGCGCGCGTCGATTGCCTTTGATGACACCTTTGCTTGCGCAATTGTTGGCGCGCGAAGGACTTGCTGTGGTCGTGCATGGATGTGCAACCGAGTCGACGCGTGTAACCAGCGAGCAGGTTTTTGCTGCCATGGGGGTGAATGCGTTGCGCGCACCTCGGCCAGTTAAGTTGGGTGAGGCAGCGTTTGTGCCAACCGAAATTTTGTCTACGGGCTTAAAGCGTTTGCTCGATGTGCGGCGCGTGGTGGGTTTACGCAACCCAGCGCATAGCCTGGTCAAATTGATGAACCCCGTGGTCGGCAAAACTTTGTTGGTTAGTAGTTACACACACCCTGAATACGCGCTGTCCATGGCTGCGACGTTCGAGTTGACCGGTGAGCGCGCGCTTTTGTTGCGCGGCACGGAGGGCGAAGCAGTGGCAGATGCGCGGCGTTGTCCGCCGATGGAAGCATTTGTTGACGGCCAGCGCACGACTTTGGTCGAGGGACAATCAGGGTCGTTGACGCGCTTGCCTGAATGGCCGAGCGAGATAGATCCTGAGACGACTGCGCGCTACAACGCTGCGGTTTTAAAAGGTGACTTAGCGGTTCCTGAGTCTTTGAAGCGCCAAGTGCAAGCAGTCTTGCAAGCTATACAACTATGACTTTTCTCACTTCTTCACAACCCCGTGTCTATTTAGTCGGCGCAGGCCCAGGCGATCCTGAATTGCTAACTTTTAAAGCAGCGAAAGCCATTGCTGCTGCAACGGTGTTGCTGGTCGACGATTTGGTTAGCGACGCTGTGTTGGCGCATGCAGCACCCACGGCGCGCATCGTCCATGTAGGCAAGCGTGGCGGTTGCAAATCGACACCACAAGCCTTCATCCAAAAACTGATGGTGCAAGAAGCGCTTGCGGGTGAATGTGTGGTGCGCCTCAAAGGTGGCGACCCGTTTATTTTTGGGCGTGGTGGCGAAGAGGTCGAATATCTGCAAGCCCATGGCGTGGCGGTAAAAGTTGTCAACGGCATCACAGCTGGTCTGGCTGGCGTGAGTTCGCTGGGTGTCTCCCTCACGCACCGTGAACATGCGCACGGCGTGGTGTTTGTGACTGGGCACGCCAAAACTGGCGACGGGGTCGATTGGGCCAGCCTCTCGCGCACTGCCGCGCAGGCCAAACTCACTTTGGTGATTTATATGGGCATTCGGGGCGCTGAGCAGTTACAGGCCGACTTGTTACATGGGCTGCCTGCCGACACACCAGTCGCTGTGATCCACCAAGTCAGCTTACCTGCCCAGCGCCATGCGGTGTGCACTTTGGCGACATTGCACGAGACAGTCGTGCGCGAGGCATTGGCCAGTCCATCTGTGATTGTGGTGGGGGATGTGTTGAAGGGATTAGCGTCTGTTCAGTCCGATGCTTTCGCGCACAACTTGCACACCGCGCAAGGCTAATTACTAGGTCTGTCACCCTCAAGATAGGCACCACGCACAACTTGTGATCAGATCACACCGTTTATTACACAAGGAGACAACATGACAACATCTTTAAAAGGCCAGGTCGCGTGGATCACGGGCGGTGGCAGCGGTATTGGTTTGGCAGGCGCTATCGAATTGGTCAAAGCCGGCGCCCATGTGGTGATTTCAGGACGCACGGCTGCAACCAATGCCAGCGCCCTCGCCCATTTGCAAACTTTGGGAAGTGCTGAGTCCATCGTGCTCGATGTGGCAGACAAAGTTGCGGTGAATGCCGCCGCGCAACAGATCATTGCTAAACACAAGCGAATCGACATCTTGGTGACTAGCGCAGGTACCAACGCCACCAAACGCAACTTTGACGTGTTGACGACCGATGCGTGGGACGACGTAGTCAACATCAACCTCAACGGATTGTTCTACTGCGTGCATGCGGTTTTACCGACCATGCGTGCACAAAAAGGTGGCTTGATCGTCAACGTGTCGTCTTGGGCCGGCTTGTATGCCTCCAAGCTCACTGGCCCTGCGTACAACGCAACCAAGCGTGCAGTGCTAGCTTTGACGGAATCGATCAATATGGAAGAGTGCGGTTATGGCATTCGCGCAAGCTCTGTGTTGCCCGGTGAAGTGGCCACGCCGATCATGGAAAAGCGCCCCGTGCCGCCTTCCAAAGAACAACGCGAGCGCATGGTGCAACCCGAAGACATGGGCCAAGCGATTTTGTTCTTGGCCACCATGCCAGCGCGCACCTGTATCAATGAAATGATTGTGTCCCCTACTTTCAACCGCTTCTATTTAGGCGGACTGGAAACGCCACCTGCAAAATAAACCTTGCATACATTTGACGTCGCCATAGTTGGTGCCGGCGCAGCCGGACTGTTTTGCGCAGGCGTGGCGGCGCAACAAGGCTTGCAGGTGTTGGTGATCGACCACTACGTGAAGGTGGCGGAGAAAATTCGCATTTCCGGTGGTGGTCGCAGCAATTTCACCAATATCGACATCGATGTGCGCGCACCGCACAAACATTTTTTAGGTCAAAACCCACAGTTTTGTCGCAGCGCGTTGTCGCGCTACACACCGCAAGACTTTGTGGCGTTGGTGCAAAACCATCAGATCGGTTTTCATGAAAAGCACAAAGGCCAGTTGTTTTGTGACCGCTCGTCAGAAGACCTGATTCAGATGCTTTTGCGCGAGTGCGACGCAGGTGCGCAAGGCGGCCACGTCACACGTTGGCAGCCTTGTAGCCTCAAAGCACTGCGTTATGCAGATGGTGAATCAGAAGGAAAACCTTACACCCTCGAGACCAGCCAAGGCGAAGTCCGCGTTGGCGCGGTAGTGGTGGCAACTGGCGGTTTGTCGATTCCCAAAATTGGCGCAACCGATTTAGGATACCGCTTGGCCAAGCAATTTGGTATTCGGATGGTGGAACCACGACCTGGCTTGGTGCCCCTGACCTTTGATGCCGAACAATGGGCCCCATTTGCTGAACTCTCAGGTTTGTCCCTACCCGTCAGCATTGAGACGGGAGCTGCCAAAGCGGTGCATAGGTTTGACGAAGACTTGCTTTTTACCCACCGTGGATTGTCGGGACCCGGGGTCTTGCAAATTTCCAGTTTTTGGCAAGCGGGGGAAGACATTCGCATCAATCTAGCCCCTGCCCTTTCGCTGGAGGCGGATTTGCTAGACGCTAAGCAACGCTCCAAGAAACATATTGCCAACGAACTCGGCGCATGGCTGCCCAGCCGTCTGGCGGATGTATGGACGCAACACAATCCCGCTTGGCAGCGCTCCATCATGGAGGCCAGCGACAAAGCGCTCGCCCAACTAGCGCAGGCCCTTAGTCGCTGGTCTATCACCCCGTCTGGCACCGAGGGGTATCGAAAAGCCGAAGTCACTGTAGGCGGGGTGGATACGCGGGATTTGTCCCAGCAAACCATGGAATCGCGCCAGCCGGGGCTTTATTTCATTGGGGAAGTGGTCGACATCACAGGCTGGCTAGGCGGCTACAACTTCCAATGGGCCTGGGCTAGCGCCCACGCCTGCGCCAAGGCTTTGGCAACGGCCAAAAAATAGCTATAATTCCCAGCTTTGCTGGCTAATACTGCGCCAGCGCAACTATTTGGAACCCTTGGTCATGACAACCATTCGTGTAAAAGAAAACGAACCCTTTGACGTCGCACTGCGTCGCTTCAAGCGCACTATTGAGAAGTTGGGCCTCTTGACCGACCTGCGCGCCCGCGAGTTCTACGAAAAGCCAACGGCTGAGCGCAAGCGTAAAAAAGCAGCTGCTGTGAAGCGCCACTACAAGCGCGTGCGCAGCATGCAGTTACCCAAAAAGATGTACTGATCTTCTTGTGGCTGGGCCTGCTCAGCTGCCAACTAAGCTCGCGATAGATGTATCTTTCGCGAGCTTTTTTACTGATAAATTGCAGATTGATCTTGGCGCACGCATTGCGCAATATGCACCAACATAGGGAGTGACACCATGAGCCTCAAAGCCCACATCACAGAAGACATGAAAACCGCCATGCGCGCCAAAGACAGCGTGCGTTTAGGCACGATTCGTTTGTTGCAAGCGGCCATGAAGCAAAAAGAAGTGGACGAGCGCATCGAGCTAGACGACGCCCAAGTCATCGCCATCGTTGATAAATTGATCAAGCAGCGCAAAGACTCTGTGGCGGCCTATGAATCCGCCAAACGCGAAGATTTGGCAGAGGTAGAGCGCAATGAAATCAAAGTACTCGAGGTGTATTTGCCACAACGCCTATCGCCAGAAGAAATCACCTCAGCCGTTCAAGCCATCGTGAAAGACGTGGGCGCTACCGGTGCGGGCGATATGGGCAAAGTGATGGCAGCAGTCAAAGCCCAATTGGCGGGTAAAGCCGATATGGGCTTGGTGTCTGCTGCGGTTAAGAAAGCGCTAGCTGGTTAAGGTCTTATCGGCTTATTTCTGGGCGGCTAAGCTTTGCAAGCTCGAGGTTTAGCTACCCGCCACTTGCATGCGATTAACTAAGACCGAGCCAATGGTTTTTGCGCCGGTGGTGTAAGCATCAGCACCAATGGCTTGAATTCCTTGGAACATGTCTTTCAAGTTACCCGCAATCGTGATCTCGTGCACGGGGCAAGCAATGCGGCCTTTTTCTACCCAAAAACCACTCGCGCCGCGTGAATAGTCACCCGTGACGTAATTCACGCCTTGGCCCATCAACTCGATTACAAACAAACCGGTTCCCAAGTGGCGCAGCATGGCGTCTAAATCGTCGCTGCTTTGGGTCAGGCGCGATTGCATAACCAAATTATGTGACCCACCGGCATTGCCAGTGGTCTGCATACCCAGTTTGCGTGCTGAGTAGGTACTCAAAAAATAGCCTTCAACGCGCCCGCCATCAACTACGCGTCGCGCACGGGTGGTCACGCCCTCTTCGTCAAAAGGCGAACTGCCTTTGCCGCGCAATACATGGGGGTCTTCCAAGATATCAATGTGCTTTGGAAAGACCGACTTACCCAAAGCGTCTAGTAAAAACGTGCTTTTACGATAGAGCGCACCTCCGCTGACAGCCTGCACAAAACCGCCCAGCAAACCAGCAGCAACAGGTGCATCGAACAACACCGAGCATTGCACCGTCGCAATCTTGCGGGCTTTTAAGCGACTCAAAGCACGCTCTGCCGCAAAACGTCCGACGGTTTCTGGAGAGGACAATTCGTCGGCACTGCGCATCGAGCTATACCAAGCATCGCGTTGCATGCCGTCGCCCTTGCCCGCAATGGGCGCGACCGACATGCTGTGGCGCGAACTGGCGTAACCACCCCGAAACCCATGGGTATGGGCACTGAAAAAATGGCTTTGTTGTGCTGACACCCCAGCACCTTCGCTGTTGGTGATGCGTTTATCGGTTTGCAGAGCGGCTGCTTCACAGCGCAAAGCGATTTGCGCCGCTTGCTCGCTGGTGATCAACCAAGGATGGAATAAATCTAAATCGGGCTGCGTTTGGGCAACGTCTTGCGCATCGGGCAAGCCTGCGACGGGGTCTTCGGCGGTGAAGCGCGCAATGTCGTAGGCCGCTTGCACGGTGCGCTCAATCGCGGCTTCTGAGAAATCAGAAGTACTGGCGTTACCGCGACGGTTACCCAAGTACACAGTCACACCCAGAGATTTATCGCGGTTGCGCTCAACGTTTTCTAATTCACCTTTGCGTACCGAGACACTTAAGCCACAGCCTTCAGAGGCCTCGGCACCGACGTCGGTAGCGCCTAGTTTTTTGGCATGCGCGATGGCGTAGTCGACCAAGTATTCGAACTGTTGCCGAGTGTGGCTAAAACCGTGTGCAGGGTGTGCGTGCGATGACGCCGATGGTGATGGTGTGTGATGCATAGCGACAGCTATGATACTTGGGCACTCTCCCCTTCTCTTCTCTATGTCACGTAAACCCAAAAAAGGTTATTTCGTCCGCGGCCAATTTGTGGCCGAAGGTAGCGAACTCGATCTCGAACTCAAACGCGAACTCAAAGGTACCGAAGGCACTAGCCGTACCGATAAAAAACGTGAAAGCGACCAATTGCAAGACATTGGCGTCGAACTTTTAACGCTGCGAAACGAACTCGCCGAGCGCTTGAACACGCAAGGACACATCACTGATTTATTACGCGATGCTTTGGCGGATGCACGACGTATCACCAACTTCGAAGGCAAGCGCCGACAAATGCAATACGTCGGCAAATTGATGCGCAAACTCAGCGAAGAATCTGTCGTGGCTATTCAAGATGCGCTCAACGAACAAAAAATGGGTAGCACGCGTGACACCTTGGCGCTGCATTTGGCAGAGCAATGGCGCGACCGCATGGTGGCGGATGACGAAGCAGTCGCCGAGTGGATGACGCACCACCCACACACTGACAGCCAGCAACTCCGCGCCTTGGTACGCCAAGCACGCAAGGACGACACCACCTCGAAGGCCGACGTCGCTAAAGGCTTGTTACCAAGACAAGGCCGCGCTTACCGAGAAATTTTTCAACTCGTCAAAACGCAACTCAACGCCCTAGAAGATGCGGCACACATTCCGCCAGAGGATGAAGCGGTTTACAAACCCTGAACAAAAAAACAGAAACCATGAGCGAGATACCTAGCCCTGACTTACGCTGCGACACCATCCGCATTGGTATTGTGTCTATCAGTGACCGCGCCTCCACCGGTGTCTACGAAGACAAAGGCCTACCTGCATTGCGCGACTGGTTAGGTCAAGCGCTTTACAACCCCATCGCGTTCGAAGAACGTTTGATTCCCGATGAGCAAGCCACCATTAGCCAATCATTGATTGCCTTGGTCGATACAGGTTGCCATTTGGTTTTGACAACAGGTGGTACCGGTCCTGCTAAGCGCGATGTAACGCCCGAAGCTACGCTGGCCGTAGCTCATAAAGAAATGCCAGGCTTTGGCGAACAAATGCGCCAAATCAGTTTGCGTTTTGTGCCGACAGCGATTTTGTCGCGTCAAGTTGCAGTGATTCGTGACAGTTGCTTGATCATCAACTTACCGGGTCAACCCAAATCGATCCAAGAAACTTTGGGGGGTTTAAAGGATGCTGAAGGCAAGCAGTTAGTCGAAGGTGTGTTTGCGGCAGTGCCCTATTGCGTGGACTTGATTGGCGGGCCTTATATGGAAACGCGTGATGCGTTTTGCAAAGCGTTTCGCCCTAAAACTGCCATCAACAGTAAACGTTTTTAAGCTGAAAATAGCTTGGCTAGTTACAGGTTGGCTAGGGTTGGCTGCAGATTGAATCAGCCTGCGGGCTTAATCTAATAACTGGTTGATTCGCGCAGCTTCAAAATTTTCTTGTTTAGCGGCATCTGCAGGAATGCATTCGGGTTTGGATTGCGTCACCGACAATTCCTCCAAGGTCTTCCACAATAGAGCAATTTGATACTCTTGACTGGAGGCGTTGTCAATCAATCCGCGCATGGCTTGGCTGATAGGATCGTCATTTTGTGTAACACCGTAGGCTGAAAAACCCATCTTGGAAGCCGCTGCTTCACGAATAGCATCTGTATCGGCTTGAATAATGCGCGCGGGATTTCCGACGGCAGTAGCACCGGCTGGCACGGGTTTGACGACAACCGCATTGCTACCGATACGTGCGCCGTCCCCCACCGTGAATCCACCCAATACTTTGGCACCCGCACCGACGACTACGTCCTTACCCAAAGTGGGATGACGCTTCACACCTTTGTAGAGTGAAGTGCCGCCTAAAGTGACGCCTTGGTAAATAGTGCAACCGTCTCCGATCTCTGCGGTTTCACCCACTACCACACCCATAGCATGGTCAAAAAATACACGCTCTCCAATGCGAGCACCAGGATGGATTTCAATACCAGTGAACCATCTTGCAAAGTTAGAAAGGAAACGGGCCACCCATTTAAAACCCAAGTTCCAGAAGGCATGTGAGAAACGGTGCAGCACAATGGCATGCAAACCAGGGTAGCAAGTTAAAACTTCCCAGCCTGAACGGGCAGCAGGGTCGCGGTCCAAAATGCATTGGATATCAGAGCGTAAGCGAGCAAACATAAGCAATGATTATCGTTTGACTGTCGCAGCTTGTAGCGTCGCCTTGGCAATACCCCGCAAGATATGAACTTCTTCTTGCGTCAGGCCTGCACGGTTCAAAAGTTGGTTGAGGCGTGGCATCAGTTTCTTGGGGGAATCAGGATCTAAGAAATCAATGGCGGTTAAGGCATCTTGCCAGTGAGACAAGAGGCCTGTGATTTGTTGGGCATCTGCAAGTTCTGTAGTGGTTTCGACAGCGCCTTGCTCGCTAGTTGCAAAACTACCAAGCGCCAGTCGCCATTCGTAAGCCAACACTTGCACTGCAGAGGCTAGATTGAGTGAACCGAATTGCGGATTCGTTGGAATACGAATACACGCGTGGCAACGGTAGACATCCTCGTTGCGCATACCGTAACGTTCGGACCCAAATAGGAAAGCTACGCCTTTTTGTGAATGCACTTGTTGTAGAACGCTGAGATCATTTTGTACTTTACTTTGCGCTTTGTTTTGTGCATCACTTTGTACCTCTTCATACAAACCTTTTTTTACCAGAGCGGCAAAGTGCCCGCGTGGCTCTAAAGTGGGAGGACCAAAATCTCTGGCCGTCATTACGGTGGCGCACAAATGCGTCATGCCCTCTAAGGCATCCTCTAGCGACTCAACAATCCGCGCGTTGTTGAGAATATCTAAAGCACCACTCGCTCGCTGGATGGTTTCTTCACGCCGCAAGACATTGCTCCACCGCGGTTTCACCAACACCAAATCATCGAAGCCCATGACTTTCATGGCGCGTGCCGTGGCGCCTACGTTTCCAGCGTGACTGGTCTCAATCAAGATAAAGCGGGTGTGCATGAATTGTGAAAGGTCAGGGGCGTAAAATAATCTTATTGTCGTTGCCTATATCTATGGGTGGCATTTCTGCCCAATGGGCTTGCTCTTACCCACAATTTATGTCGTCCTCCACCCTCCACCCCATGCTTAACGTGGCCGTCAAGGCCGCACGCGCCGCAGGCGCCATCATCAACCGCGCGGCCCTTGATGTGGAAGCGGTTCGAATTTCACAAAAACAAGCCAATGATTTTGTGACCGAGGTCGACCACGCCAGCGAGCAAGCCATCATCGAAAACTTGCTCACCGCCTACCCAGACCACGGCATCTTGGCCGAAGAATCGGGTAGCCAGCACGGCAACCCCAACGCTGACCATATATGGATAATCGATCCACTCGACGGCACCACCAACTTTATCCATGGATTTCCTGTTTATTGCGTCAGCATTGCTTTACAAGTGCGCGGCAAACTCGAACAGGCTGTGGTGTACGACCCCACACGCAACGATCTTTTTACTGCGACCAAAGGTCGTGGTGCTTTTATGAATGAACGACGCATTCGCGTGAGCAAGCGTGTGCGATTAGATGAATGTTTGTTGTCAACGGGGTTTCCCTTCCGTCCTGAGGACGACTTCGACAAATACTTGCGCTTAACGGGCGACATGATGCAACGCACAGCTGGTCTGCGTCGTCCTGGCGCTGCAGCGCTTGATTTAGCGTATGTGGCTGCAGGCTTTAGTGATGGCTTTTTTGAAATTGGTTTGCAAACGTGGGATATGGCGGCTGGCGCCCTCCTAGTCACGGAAGCAGGCGGCTTGGTGGGTAATTTCACGGGCGAAGCAAACTATCTGGAGCACAAAGAATGCATGGCTGCAAGCCCACGTATTTATGCGCAAATGGTTCCACTTCTGCAGAAATACTCCAAATTTGCATCAGCCGCTGAAAAACACGAAGTCGCCGAATCCACCAAAACGCTGCGCTTGGCGTCGGCATCTGAAACTAAGTAATTTTTATTTTAAGCACACCGTAAAAACTCAGTGTCCCGCGGTAAAGGTAAAAATTTATATAGGAACGCCAGCCAAGCAGCATGTCAGACTTATCAGCCCATACCCCGATGATGCAGCAGTACTTGCGGCTGAAAGCCGAGTACCCCAGCACGCTGCTGTTTTATCGCATGGGTGATTTTTATGAGTTGTTTTTTGAAGACGCTGAAAAAGCCGTTCGCCTCCTAGACATCACGCTCACGCAACGCGGACAGTCTGCCGGACAGCCAGTGGTGATGGCAGGCGTACCTTTTCATTCGGTGGAAACCTATTTGGCGCGTTTACTCAAGCTTGGCGAATCGGTCGCAATTTGCGAGCAAGTAGGCGACGTGGCTACCAGTAAAGGCCCTGTTGAACGTAAAGTGGTGCGCGTAGTCACCCCCGGCACTTTGACAGACAGCGCTTTGCTGAGTGATAAATCGGAAAGCTTTGTGTTGGCAGTGCACCAAAGCGAGCGCGCTGGTATGGGATTGGCCTGGATGAGTGTGACGCAAGGCGTGGTGTATCTGGCCGAATGCGATAGCACTGCATTAGCGCAGTGGGTTGCCAGCGTAGCTCCGAGCGAATTGATCTTCAGTGCAGAAGTTAGTCCACTCTTTGAAAAAAATATTCAAGCTTTGGCTGATGGCATGCGCTTGCCTATTCAACATCGCCCAGCTTGGCAGTTTGATTCTGCATTGGGTGCACGTGAACTCCTTGCGCATTTGCACGCGGCGTCTTTGCAGGCTTGGAATGCACAAGACGTAGCGCAAGCACATGCAGCTGCCAATGCCTTGCTCGCCTATGCCCAACACACGCAAGGCCGTGCCTTGACGCATATCCACAAAGTGGTGGTGGTGCGCAACGATGCATTGATAGATTTACCTTTGAGTACGCGTCGCAATTTAGAGCTCACCCAGACATTGCGCGGCGAAGAATCTCCCACCCTGTTCTCACTGCTCGACACCTGCATGACAGGCATGGGAAGCCGCCAACTCAAACAATGGTTGCTCTCGCCTGAACGCGACCGCACCCATGCCACTATGCGCTTAAACGCCATTGCTGCGCTGCAAAACACCGCATTGCATGAGCCCTACAAAGTATTGCGCAGCGCTCTTAAAGGCTCTGGTGATGTGCAGCGCATCAGCGCACGTATTGCCTTGCGGCAAGTTCGACCCCGTGAGTTGGTGGCTTTGGGTGTTGCTCTGCAAAAAGCTTTGCAAATTAAACCTCTTCTCCCTAAGAGCCCACTACTCCAGGCCTTGGCGAAAGATATGTCCGTCACCCCAGAATGCGGCGCCTTAATTACAAGCGCGTTGCTTCCAGAGCCTGCTGCATTGCTACGCGAGGGCGGGGTGATTGGAGACGGGTACGACAGCGATTTGGATGAATTGCGCGCTATCCAAACGAATTGCGATGATTTCTTACTCGCCCTAGAAACCCGTGAACGCGAACGAACAGGCATTGCCAATTTGCGCGTGCAGTTCAACAAAGTACATGGCTTCTACATCGAAGTCACGCAAGGACAAGTGAACAAAGTTCCAGATGACTATCGACGTCGCCAAACGCTTAAAAATGCAGAACGCTTTATCACCCCCGAACTCAAAGCGTTTGAAGACAAGGCCTTGAGTGCCCAGGAGCGGGCGCTTGCACGTGAAAAGTTTTTATACGAGCAACTCCTCGATGTATTGCAGACATTTGTGCCAGCGCTCACCCAACTTGGTAGCGCTATCGCCATACTAGACGCTTTGTGTGCCTTAGCAGAACGCTCCATCACCTTGCATTGGTGCGCTCCTACTTTCGTCACCTCGCCGTGTATTGATATCACGCAAGGACGTCACCCGGTGGTGGAAGCCAGGCTTGCTGCCACGCATGGGCGTAGTCATGATGGATCGGCGAAGACTTTTATTGCCAACGACACGCACTTGGGTCCTAACCAACGCATGCAAGTGATTACCGGTCCCAATATGGGTGGTAAATCAACCTATATGCGCCAAGTCGCATTGATTGTGTTGTTAGCAAGCATGGGAAGCCATGTGCCCGCAACAGCGTGCACGCTAGGGCCCATAGATGCGATTCACACCCGCATTGGCGCGGCAGACGATTTAGCCAATGCCCAATCGACCTTCATGTTGGAAATGACGGAAGCTGCGCATATCTTGCATAACGCTACCGCCAACAGTTTGGTTTTGATGGATGAAATTGGTCGCGGCACATCAACATTTGACGGCTTGGCTTTGGCCGGGGGTATTGCTTCTCACTTGCATGACAAGTCGCAATCCTTCACTTTATTTGCCACCCATTATTTTGAGTTGACCGAATTTCCTGTCAAACACCGACATGCTGTGAACGTACATGTCAGCGCAGCAGAGTCTTCTGCCAGCAGTGGCAACAGCGGCATTGTGTTTTTGCATGAAATCCAAGCTGGCCCTGCGAGCCGCAGTTATGGAATTCAAGTGGCACGATTGGCGGGTGTTCCCAACAGTGTTTTGCAACATGCCAAACATGCTTTGTCTGCCTTGGAATCTGGCGCAGCCTCCGGCAAAGCCCAAGTCGATTTGTTCGCGCACCCACCTGAACCCATAGACGCTGGCCCCTCACCGCTAGAGGCCAAGCTATCTCAAATAGACCCAGACACCTTGAGCCCTAGAGATGCTTTGGATGCTTTGTACCAACTTAAAAAGTTACTCAAGGACTCCAAGTAATCCAACCCGTATAGGCGGTAAGCCAAACCGCTATCCCAAACACAATACGGTACCAAGCAAACGGAACAAAGCTATTGCTTGCGATGTAGCGCAGTAACCAGCGCACACAGATCCAAGCGCTGATGAAGGAAAAGAGTAAACCGACTGCAAAGGTTGGCGCATCCGCCATACTCAAAAGCGCACGTTCTTTATACAGGCTATAGACACCGGCGCCTATCAACGTAGGAATCGCCAAATAAAAAGAAAAATCAGTAGCGGCTTTGCGTGAAAGGCCTAAAACCATTCCACCAATGATGGTTGCGCCACTCCGGCTGGTTCCTGGAATCATGGCGAGACATTGCACCAACCCGACTTTCAGCGCATCAAGTGGTGTCATGTCATCTACGTTTTGAATACGCGATGGTGATTGCTCTAACAAGGATGCAGTTACACCAACCTCATGACTGACATCATGGACTTCAACATCTTGATGAGTTTCTGCAGGAGTTTTAATTTTTAAGCTACTTTCAACCCACAAAATAATCAATCCACCCACAATGAATGTGCTGGCCACTACTTCGGGCGTAAACAGATACATCTTGATTTGCTTACCAAACAGCAATCCAAGCACCACTGCGGGCAAAAAAGCGATGACAACGTTCGCAGCAAAGCGTCTTGCAGTTATGTCAGTCGGTAAATCCAAGACAGTTCTTGAGATTTTTTGCCAATAGACCAAGATCACAGCGAATATGGCGCCTGTTTGAATGGCGATATCAAAAACCTTACCTTTTTCATCGTCTAGTCCCAACAACGCGCCCGCCAAAATCAGGTGGCCGGTGCTCGAAATAGGCAAAAACTCGGTCAAGCCTTCCACGATTCCCATGACCGCTGCTTTGAGCAAAACAACAAAATCCATACAACTCCTTGTGAAGCGCAAATTATCGCGGTAGTACACCCCTAAAATCAGGGGATGACGACACCAGCCAACTCTGCGACTGACACTGATCACAAGCCCAGTAATTTTTTACGTCAAATCATTGAAGCCGACATAGCACAGGGCACCTATGCCAATCGCCGTTGGGCAGGAACACCAGGAGATGCAGCACATCACGCAAAGGGCAACCCAGATCCTGCAAAAATTCGCACCCGCTTTCCTCCGGAACCTAACGGCTATTTGCATGTAGGCCACGCCAAAAGTATCTGCATCAATTTCGGACTGGCTCGTGACTATGGCGGCGTTTGCCATTTGCGCTTTGACGACACCAATCCAGAAAAAGAAGATACCGAATACGTCAATTCCATTTTGGATGCCGTGCATTGGCTCGGTTTTTCTTGGGAAGCTAACGGCTTATTGCACCAATACCAAGCGAGCGATTACTTTGATTTCATGTATGCAGCCGCTGAACGTTTGATTGAAGCAGGGCATGCGTATGTCGATGAACAAAGCGCAGAAGAGATGCGCATCAACCGTGGCGACTTTGGTAAACCCGGTGTGAATAGTCCCTTCCGCGCGCGCAGTGCATCGGATAACTTGGCGCGGTTTCGTGACATGCGCGCTGGCAATCTCGCTGATGGTGCAGCGGTGCTACGCGCGAAAATTGATATGACCTCGCCCAATATCAATATGCGCGACCCCGCCATTTACCGCATCCGCCGCGCAACACACCACAACACGGGTGACGCGTGGTGCATTTATCCGATGTATACCTTCGCCCATCCGATCGAAGATGCGTTGGAGCAAATAACCCACAGTATTTGCACACTGGAGTTTGAAGACCAAAGGCCTTTTTACGATTGGCTAATGGAAAGGCTTTGTGAAAAAACCACTTTGCATGATGGACGTGTTGTCGACGGATTATTGGCCGCTCCTGCTCCTAAACAATACGAATTTGCGCGTCTTAACCTTACCTATGTCATCACCAGCAAACGCAAATTAGCGCAATTGGTTAACGAGAAAAAGGTCAGCGGCTGGGACGATCCACGTATGCCCACCATTGTGGGTTTGCGTCGTCGTGGCTATACCCCAGAGAGTTTGCAGTTGTTTGCAGAGCGTATTGGCGTGACTAAAAGCGACAGCTGGATTGACTACAGCACTCTCGAAGGTTGCTTGCGAGAAGACCTCGAAACCAAAGCGCATCGCGCTATGGCAGTCCTCAACCCAGTGAAGTTGGTTCTCACCAATTGGGATGAAGTGATGGGCCCAGGACATATTGAACCGTGCGAACAACCCGCACTACCCCACAAAAACGACGAAACTGATAACAGTGCGACTCCTGTTCGCCACTTCACCATCGGTAAAGAAGTATGGATTGAACGCGAAGACTTTGAAGAAGTTCCACCTAAAGGCTACAAAAGGCTGTTCCCAGGCAATAAAGTGCGACTCAAAGGCGGATATGTCATTGAGTGCGCTGGTTGCGTAAAAGACGCCTCGGGAAATATTACGCAAATTGAAGCGACTGTGATTCCAGACACTAAGAGCGGGACCCCAGGAAGTGCGACGGTGAAAGCCAGTACAGCTATCACATGGGTTGCCGTAAACGACGGCTTGGGCGCTGAAGTGCGTATGTACGACAGATTGTTTAACGACCCACAACCTGATGCCGGTGGCAAAGACTTTTTAGCGGTCTTGAACCCAGAAAGCTTGAAGGTCATTACTGCTTACGTGGAACCTTCTTTGGCTAACAGCACAGCAGGACAGCATTTCCAGTTCGAGCGCCATGGTTACTTTGTGGCTGATCGTATAGACCATGCACCCGGCAAGTTGGTTTTTAATAGGATTACAGGCCTTAAAGACACTTGGGGTAAGTAGCGCGAATGGTCTAGTACCATGCCTACTATCTCGCTTTGAGATATTTACAAAGAAGGTGATATGGCCAAAGGCGAACAACATAGCAACAAGATGACCAAGAAGCCTAAAAAGGACACGTCACCTCCCAAAACCTCAACCTCTGACAGACCAAACCCGCCAACGACTTATGTCGCACCACGCGGAAAAATCAAAAACAAATAAGTTTCTCTGACGCATGACCCCTGTGTATTTCGACGAGCACATGCTCGTTCTCAACAAACCCAGTGGTTTGTTGTCTGTTCCTGGCAGGGGCCCTGACAAGCAAGATTGTTTGTCCAAGCGCGTTCAAGCAATCTACCCAGACGCGTTGGTGGTGCATAGGCTTGACCAAGATACTTCCGGCTTACTCATCATGGCGCGTGGTATTGAAGCGCAACGCCGAATAAGCAAGGCTTTTGAAACAAGACAGATACATAAGCGCTACATGGCGGTAGTGGTCGGCAAGCCTGAACCCACTGAGAAAGACGCTGATGGATGGGCCTGGATTGAAGGTGCGATATTGCTGGATTGGCCCAATCGGCCATTGCACATCATCCATCCAGATGGCAAACCCAGCCAAAGTCGCTGGCGAATGCTGGAGTCGAGCGACTCCGCCAGTTTGATAGAACTCGAACCCGTTACCGGCCGTACGCACCAACTTCGCGTGCATATGCAAAGCATTGGCCATCCTATGTTGGGAGATTCTTTGTACGCCCCCCATGAGGTTCGCGCCTTGACGCCAAGGCTCATGTTGCACGCCAAAAGTATCCGCTTGGCCCACCCCTTCACCACAGAACCGTTATCTTTTGATGTAACGCAAACTTGGTCTGCATCCCCGCCCTATCTCAATGTCTTTTAGTAAGGCTCACGAATAGATGCGGTTGCACACTACGCAGGTTTATTTGTTCATGATTCAAATTTGGAGATACATATGCGTGAAGTAGTCGTTGTCAGCGGTGTGCGTACCGCCATTGGTACCTATGGTGGTAGTTTGAAAGATACGCCACCAACAGAGCTTGCAGCCCACGTTGTACGTGAATCGCTTTACCGCGCAGGCGTCGAAGGAAAAGATGTAGGCCACGTAGTCTTTGGTCACGTCGTGAACACCGAACCCAAAGATATGTACCTGTCGCGCGTCGCAGCGATTAACGGTGGTTGCGTGGAAGGCGCGCCCGCATTCAACGTCAACCGTCTTTGCGGATCTGGCTTGCAAGCGATTGTGTCTGCCAGTCAAGCCATCATGCTTGGAGATTGCGACATCGCCATTGGTGGCGGCGCAGAAAACATGAGTCGCGGCCCCTATGCATCATTAAGTGCACGCTGGGGCGCACGCATGGGCGACAGCAAGATGGTCGACATGGTAGTCGGCGCATTACATGACCCATTCCACACCATCCATATGGGCGTGACCGCTGAAAACGTTGCCGCCAAATACGGCATCACCCGTGAAATGCAAGATGCCTTGGCAGTACAAAGTCATAACCGTGCTCAGCGTGCAACAGAAGCAGGTTACTTTAAAGACCAGATCATTCCAGTCATGCTGAAAAGCAAAAAGGGTGAAGTGGCTTACACACTAGACGAACACTTCCGAGCAGATTGCAAGCTAGAAGACATGGCGAAATTAAAGCCAGTCTTCATCAAAGAAAACGGCACTGTCACGGCCGGCAATGCATCAGGTATCAACGATGCAGCAGCCGCAGTCGTTTTGATGGAAGCTAAAACGGCTCAGGCACGCGGCGCAAAACCTTTGGCGCGTCTGGTTGCATATGCTCACACTGGGCTTGATCCAAAAATTATGGGTATGGGCCCAGTCTCTGCATCACGCTTGGCGTTACAGAAAGCAGGTTTGACCACCAACGATATGGACGTGATCGAAGCCAACGAAGCGTTTGCCGCGCAAGCCTGTGCAGTGACTAAAGAGCTTGGTCTTGATCCAGCCAAGGTCAATCCCAATGGTTCTGGTATTTCTCTTGGGCATCCTATTGGTGCTACGGGTGCATTGATTACTGTGAAGGCTTTGCATGAGCTTCAACGTATCCAAGGGAAATATGCTTTGGTGACTATGTGTATTGGCGGTGGTCAAGGGATTGCTGCTGTTTTTGAGCGTCTTTAAGTCTTTTTATCCTTCGGTTTATTTCGTTGTCATAGTAGGAGTTGTTTAGCGTTGCACGGCCCATACGACTTAGGTGCCTTGTTACGCTCATGTCCCCCGAGAGGCGCTAAGCGCCTCTCTCCTCCTTTACTTCGCTACACAAGGCACCCAAGCCGTATGAGCCTTTGGGCGAAAGTTTGCAAAGCCAACGGCGAGCAAACACCCCTTAATGCGACAAGGGATGGGGTTGGGTATCTGTTGTAGCGAAGTAAAGGAGGAGATTCAGGCGTAG
>RFTR01000080.1 GCA_009923345.1 Betaproteobacteria bacterium | reverse complement strand
TTGAATCAACACCATCTTGTGCTTCAAACTCAAAGGCAAGGCCTCAACCAACTGAATACGGCGCTCACCGTTGCCCTGTATGCCCATAGATTTGTTGCGCTTGATCCACCACCATGCAGCGCCCAGTAGCAGCAAAATGCTGAACGTACTAGCAATGAATTGGGCCCAATTGAAGCTTTGCATGATGAATTTCCTGTGCGCAATGACGGTTTATTGACACCTAAAGTGCCTGTTTCCTTAGACTTCGCAATCAATATGCCAGGTCAAATTGGCACGCACTTGTGGAATTCACAAAGATATAGTTCCCCGATATGGAAATGCGCCAAATACTGAGGGACTTAGTGAATGCTGGAGGCACTGGCGGGCTGAATTGGCATATGCACGCCTTTCAATCCCAAAAGCGTTGGCAACCCACCGTGACGCATATTGAACACTTTTTAGTACGTTGCCAACCGCGCCACACGCATTTGCTATTGATGGGTTGCAGTGCTGGCTGGATGATGCCCACCACATGGCTCACCCATTTCACACAGATTGACGCCTACGACATCGACCCACTCGCCCAACATCTATTCAATTGGCGCCATGGCCGGGCACTGCGTCACAGCCAAACGCAAATTCGCCACCATCGGCAAGATGCCCTGGCCCACTTACCTGAAATATTGGCAACTCATCCTCAAGCCAGCATCTGGTTTGACAACATGTTGGGACAACACCGCTACCGGATCCGTGATGAAGTGCAAGTGGAACAAGACCTTTGCGCACTCAAAACCATCTTGACAGGTCGGGATTGGGGAAGCGTGCATGACTTGCTCTCTGGCCCCACATTGGCGACGCGTGCACAAAATTCGCGTCTACAAGACATACGGCACAACGTTTATCCAAGAGACATGGACGCTGCTTTTAACCAATCCTTAGTGCAAAGCTTGCAGGCACAAGGCGTCTGGTTTGACCACTTGACCTCACATGTTTTTGCAGACGATGCACCCACAGTCCTGATTCCTTGGGAATTCAAACCCCACTATTGGCACTGGTTACAAGCTGGTTGGGTTACTTCATATTGAAAAGCATCACACCCGCAGCATCCATGGCGCGTTGTTCGCTTTTGGCAGCGGCTTCTCTGACACGCCGCTCGTCTTGCTCCTGCAAAGTCTCCATTTGGATTCGTTTTTTCTCTGCGGCTAGTAAGTTAGCTTTTAGAACATCCAATTCAAACTTGGCATGCTGAAGGTCTACGTCCACGCGTTTGATCAAGGTTTGTATTTGTTGCAAAAAACCGCGGAAGTTAACTGACTCTTGGATACTGAGAGATTTTTTCTCAGCTTCTAGCGAGCGTGCCAGGTAGTCGGCATAAAGCGCCTCCATTCGACCGCGGCTTTGCTCAAGACTTTTAATTTTTTCCCGTCCCTTAACCAATGCAGCCATGGCTTGGTCGCATTTTTCTTTGGCCTTTTTTGCCAAGATAGGCCACGCGGCGCGGGGTTTCATGACATCAATTGTTTGAGGTTATGCAATGAGACGTCATAGTCTTCGCTGATGTGCATGTCTTGGCGTAAGAACATCACCATTTGTTCGCGCAAGCGAATGGCTTCATCTAACTCTGGATTGGTTCCCGCTTCATAAGCACCGACTTGCACCAAGTCTGCGTTTTGTTGGTAGACAGACCACAAGCGTCTAAACCGATTGGCTTGGCGCAATGACTCGCTATCGACCAAGGTTTGCATCACACGTGAAATTGAACCGTTCAAATCAATCGCTGGGTAATGGGCTTGGTCGGCCAATGTGCGAGAGAGCATGACTTGTCCATCTAAAGATGCGCGGGCAATGTCCACGATAGGGTCGGATGCGTCGTCACCTTCGGCAAGTACGGTGTAAATCGATGTGATTGATCCGTGGCCATGTCTGCCAACGCCTCCGCGTTCGATCAAACTGGGTAACAAGGCAAACACAGAGGGTGGATAGCCTTTGGCGGTTGGGGGTTCACCAATCGCTAAGCCAATCTCTCGCTGTGCATGGGCCACCCGCGTCAAGCTGTCGCACAGCATCAATACGTTCAAACCTTTGTCACGGAAATACTCTGCGACCACGTGGGTCATGTGGGTAGCTTTGAGTCGTAACACGGGAGACACATTGGCGGGTGCGGCAATCACCACAGATTTTGCTAAACCTTCGTCACCTAGAGATTCACTGATAAACGCTTGTACTTCACGACCACGCTCACCGATCAAACCAATCACCACGATGTCGGCTTTGGTGAAACGGGTCAACATGCCCAGCAAAATACTTTTACCCACACCAGAGCCAGCGACTAAACCAATGCGCTGACCTTGGCCCACTGTCAACACAGAGTTGATGGCCTTGACGCCTACATCCAAAATTGATTTGATAGGGCCACGCTCCATGGGGTTGAGCGGACGACCAAACAAAGTCATTTGGTCTGGTAATTCAGGTAAGGGGCGACCATCTAAAGGTTGACCAAGACCGTCAATCACACGACCTAATAATCCATCGCCCAAACGCACCTGGCAGGAGTTGCGCATCACACGCACCATGTCGCCAGGTCCAACGCCCACAGGGTCTGTGAAAGGCATCAAATACAAAGTACGGTCATTGAAACCAACCACCTCGGCTTCTATGCGGTGGCCGTGTTGGCCTATGACTTCACAGCAAGCACCCAAGGGAGCCATGATGCCGCGCGTTTCTAATGTCAAACCCACTAAGCGCACCAAGGTGCCACTGCGTTGCGGTTCTGGCACGCGCAATTTCTCCAGCGTGGTTTCTACTTCTTGCGCGAAATCAAGCATGAAAAATTTCTAGGTTAGTTATTGGGTTTGAATCATGCTGCGAATGACGCTGGCCACACGGCTTTGGTCGTTTTGCACCACCATGCGCACCACGCCCACTTTATCTTCGTAACTGTTGGCGTTATTGAGCAACTCTGGCGGGATCGTAGGTTTCTTAGCTTTGGCTTGTTCACGTTTCATGCGTGCTTTGACATCTGCCAATGACTCACCTTCTTGCATGACAATTTCGCCACTTGATGCAACAGAATCTTCAGCCTCGTCCCCTTGAGTTTCAGCAACGTCCTCAGTTAGGGCAACATCTGCAGCCACCTCGGTGGTGCTTTCTACCACAGCATTTTCTTCGCTTGTGTCAGGCTGCACTTCTTCCTCTTGTACTTTAGCTTCTTCGGCTTCTATTACAACTTCAGGCACAGGCTTGAGCTTAGGTTTCTCAGGCACATCCAACAGCAATTGTTGAAAAAGTATTTGGTTGTTACGCTGCGCTTCAGCCACCATACTGACGCGCATCATTTCCTGTTGTACAGCTTCTATCGCTTCTTTTTGCAATTCTTCGGTACCCATTGCACCATTGACGATATGCAGTACAAACGGTCGCACAACCGTCACTACGATGACCATAAAAATCAAACCCATTAACAAGGTATTGATTACGTCAGGAATGAACATCTTCTGCCTCCCCATCATCCTTTTTAAGGTTCTCATCTACCTCAGAAGGTGGATCAAACGACATTTCCTCGAGCACTTCTGGCGTTGCTGCTGGAAGCATTTCTGGCGATTCTTCTGTTGAAAGAGCTTCAGAAATTTCTGTGGATTCCTCTTGCACTTGCGGTTCAGCACGTGGCGCAATCTCTTTGAGTGCCAAACTTCTGGCGAGCGCCTCCAGTCGGTTCTCAATCAAATCTTCCACCACCATATCGTTAGCAATCACACGCACACTGCCGGAAGCCAATTGGGGAACAGCTTCTAAGTGAACGCCTTGCAAATTGACTGAAGACAGGGTTTCTAGTAATTTTTTGTCTTGGGGATTGAGTTCAACGACAACAGCCCCTTTGATGGGATGGTCTAGTTCGTTCAAACAGTTTTGCACCAGCGCATCAATCGCTTGCGGAGAAATACTTAGCTCATGCTTTGTGATGTGCTGCGCCATATGCAAGGCTAAGCGTTTCAATGGATCAAAAAATCTTTGGGGGTCTTGTAATAAATCATGCAAGCCCTCAGCGACTTGTGAAAGTACTTCACATTGGGTTGCGACTTCTTGCTCCATGGCTTCACGGGCTTGGCGCTCGCCTTGTTCTATACCGCGCGCAAGTCCCTCTTCAATACCTTCTGCTTTGCCTTTAGCAAGCGCTTCCTGCACAGCTTCTTCTAGGCCCAATCCCTTGCCTTCCTCTAAGCCTTGCGCCTTACCCTCCTCAAATCCTAGTGCCTTACCTTCTTCGAGACCCTGCGCTTTGCCTTCTTCAAAACCCAGCGCTTTACCCTGTTCCAGACCTTGGGCTAGCCCTTTGGCAAATTGCGCTTCTTCCAGCAGCAAAAGCTCTTGGGGCGTGATGCCTTGTGCTTCAGGTGTAACTTCAATCGCTTCCACAGGCTCAGCCAAATGCTCTAGTGCAGGGGTTTCAATGGCTTCGCTCTGTATAGCGTCTAACGCCTCTTGTGTAGTTTCTAAATGCGATGCCGATGCATTCGACACTTCCGTGTCGGCATATAAATCTGACTTGGTTTGCGACAAGTCATCAACAAATCGGCCAGAGCTTGTTTTATCTAACAAGCCTTTGGCAAGCAAAACCTTGATGCGTCTTGCAGCCGCATAATCGTCCATCACAAAGGGCAAATGTTCGTTCACCGATGCGCTGGTTTTTGGGGGCGTCAAGTCATTTTCAAAACTTGTCTGTGCTTCTTGCTGTTGCAACAAAGCCAAAGAGAGTCTCGCTTGCTCGGTCAGCGTTTGCGTGACAGACGTGTATGTGTCCGTAGAAAAGCCATCAGGTTTTTCTGGGTAGGCAGCATCCGCAAAATCTTGGGGCGCGTCTTCGCCCCACACGGTTTCGCCGTATTCCAATTCGGAGCGGCGCAAGTGCAATTTAGATGCGGGCTGCCATGCGATAGCAGACCGCGGAACGACCAAACGGTTATACATAGTCTCCGCCGCCTAACACCAATTCACCTGAATCAGACAACTGTCTGGCCATACGCATGATCTTCTTTTGCGCCTCTTCCACATCCGACATACGCTGCGGGCCTTTGGCTTCCATATCGTCGCGGAACATGCCACGGGCGCGCTCTGACATATTGTCAAAAAAGCGGGCTTGGCATTCTGGGCTTGCACCTTTCAAAGCCACCATCAACATATCTGGCTCGACGGTACGCATGAGCACCTGAATACCTTTGTTGTTCACACCCACCAAGCTCTCGAAGGTAAACATATTGTCTTGAATCTTCAACATCAACTCGGGGTCGATTTCGTTCAAGCCGTTCATGATGCTCGACTCCAAAGCAGTCTTGGTCAAGTTCATGATCTTGGCGGCAGCTTCTACGCCACCAAAGCTAGATGACTGAGACGATGCGCTCTTGGAGAATTGCATTTTCATAATGCCTTCCAACTCAGCCATCGCGGATGGCTGCACTGTGTCCAAACTAGCTACGCGCTGGATCACTTCTGCACGCGAATCGGGTGGGAGGAAATTCAATACATCAGCTGCCACAGTCGCTTCCAGTAGCGACAAGATGATGGCGACCACTTGAGGGTGTTCAGCCTTGATCATGTCTGCAATACCTCTGGCATCCATCCACGTCAAAATTTCTAAGCCCTTGCTGGCTTGTCCAGGCATGATGCGGTTCAACACAGAGGCCGCTTTGTCGTCGCCTAAGGCCCGGCGCATCACGTTTTCTACGTAATCGGTGCTGCCCATACTCAAAGACGATTGCTTCTTCAAATGGTCGACAAATTCGTCCAACACCACGTTGACAGCTTCTTGCGAGAAGTCTGCCGCAGCTACCATCGCAGCACCCAATGCTTGAACCTCTTTGGGATTTAAAAACTTAATGATGTCAGCTGCTTGTTCTTCACCTAAAAGCAACATCAGCACTGCCGCACGTTGGGTCGAGGTGATGTTGGCCATCTCAGCACGCAGTGCTTCCGACATTCCCATATTGATATCAGCCATGGTGTAGTCCTAAACTTAAATTATTCGGTGTTATTGACGGATCAAGCTCTTGAGTACGCCAGCCACGCGGGTGGAGTCTTCAGCCACGATCATACGAATCAGAGCGACTTTGTCATCATAAGAGTTCGCGGTGTTGAGCAAATCAGCAGAGATGGACTGCTTCTTAGGCTTCATCGCGGCCATACGGGCTTTTACCTCTTCTAAGGATTCACCCTCTTGGATTTCTATTTCTTCCGTAGGTTCTCCATCACCCGCATTTTGTGCAGCCAAGGCGTCGGCCTCGGCTTTAGCGGCAATGGCTGCAGCTTCAGCTTCTGCTTGGGCTATGGCGGCAATGCGTGCTTCCTCTGCCAAGCGCGCTGCTTCTTGTGCAGCCAACATGGCTTCTTCCGCAATTCGGGCAATTTCGGCTTCGTGTGCTTCACGGGCTTGTTGCGCTGAGAGTTTCGCGGCTGCAGACTCTGCCGTCGCCACCTCAATCGCCATCTTGGCCTCAGCATTCGCAGCCTCTGCAGCGGCGGCGGCCACAGCAGCAGGGTCGACCTCAGGGGCTGTAAGTCGACGCACCATGGGGCGTACTACTAATAACAAGACAAGCAAGAAGATAGATCCGACCACGCCTGCATTGACCATCACTTGGTAGTTTTCATCGCGGTACCAAGGCACGATCGATGGGTCGTACTGTGGTTCAAACTTGGTTGCTACAACCGTCACTACGTCACCACGTGTTTCGTTAAATCCCACAGCGCCTTTGACCAACTGGTTTAAACGGTCTAACTCTTCAGGTGTGTAAGGAACAGATGTCGGGGGAGCTGAACCATCTGCTGGCTTTTCAATCTTGGTACCTGCGGGAATTGGACGCTCATTGATCAACACACCCACACCGATTTTGGTGATCGTGCCCATCGCACCTTTGGTGTGACGCACAGAGCGGTCAAGTTCATAGTTCTTGGTGCTGCGCGCAGTCACTTGCACGCCTTTTTCACTCACACCTTTTAGAGGGTCAGAGTTAGATTGGGTCGTGGCTTGTGGGTTGTTCTGCGCAGGAGGTGTGTTAGCCAAAGAACCTGGTAAACCGATTGCATCGCGCAATGTGTTGCGATCTTCTACGAACAATTCAGAACGGGTCTTGGGGCCTTTGTCTTGCGAGTCAAAGTCTTCTGTAGTGACTTCGGTTTGCGTGAAATCTAACGTCATGCTGACTTGTGCGCTGACATTCGATTCACCCACGATAGGAGCTAATAGTTGGATCAAACGCGTGCGATAGAGGTCTTCCATCTGCTGCTTTTGCATCAACTGGGCAGAGGTCAAACCTAAGGGTTGCTCTACCAACATTTCGTTCATCAAGCTGCCGAAGTTGTCGACCACAGACACATTCTCGGGCGCCAAATACGGCACACTAGAAGCGACCAATTGAATGATCGCTTGTACGTTGGCTGAAGAAATCGTTCGGCCAGGTAAGCGGGTGATGATCACAGACGCCTTAGTAGGCGCACGATCGCGCACAAACACGCTTTGTTTGGGCGCGGCCAAATGCACGCGGGCGGATTTGATGCCACCAATTTGCACGATGCTGCGTGAAAGCTCTTGCTCCATCGCATTGTTGTAGCGCACCTGCTCCATAAATTGGCTGGTGGTCATAGCGGGCATGTCTTTGAGGTTCTCCATGCCAGAGATCTCTGTACGTGGTAGACCTTTAGAAGCCAACAACATACGCGCTTCTTGGTAGCGCGACGTGGGAACAGACAACTGGCCGGTAGAGGCATCTACTTCGGGTTTGAAGTCTGCAGTCTTCAAGGTTTCAATTGCAATTTGTTTGTCTGCGTCATTGAGCATCAAGACCAAGGGACGGTAAGGTGTTGGCTTCATCGAAGTGAAAAACACCGCGACCGACATCAGCAACATAAAGATCACCATGAATGGCAATGCTTTGCGCACGCTGGGTTGGCGCAATACATCCATCACCAATGCGCCAGGGCCTTCTTTGGAATTGATCCATGCAGGTAATTTAGAGCCTTCTACTTTGAGAGCCGTGCCTGTGGCATTGCCCGCGCCAGCAGCGGCTGCGTTGTCAGATGCCTGACCCGAGGGCAAGGTCATCGCGTTCATATTGAGAGTGTCTGTAGCCATATATGTCTTTCAGTCCAACATCAAACCGGCATGTTCATGATTTCCTCGTACGCCTTCATCACTTTGTTGCGTACTTGGAGGGTGGCTTCAAAAGCCAGAGAAGATTTCTGCATGCTCAACACCACTTCGGTGAGAGGAACTTCTTCACCGCGGTCATAGGCCTCAGACAAAGCAGACGATTTTTTCTGCGTATCGTTAACACCGTCGATTGCGTTTTTGACTGAGTCAAAAAACGTCGGCTGACCTACTTTGGTAGCAGCTGGTTCAGCGGCTGCACCTGCATTGCCAGCAGCTTGAGATTGGTAGGTTCGCAAAACCTCCAGCATGGACTGGACGTTGGCACTAGAAATTCGATCGATCATGCTGCGACTCCTTCAGTCATGCCACGGCTGCGCAGTTGTGCGAGCTTATAGCGCAATGTGCGTGGGCTGATGCCCAACTTGGCAGCC
>RFTR01000079.1 GCA_009923345.1 Betaproteobacteria bacterium | reverse complement strand
GTTGGAGATCAGCGCAACCCTCAGCGTATTGGTCTTACTCGTCACTGGTCTGTGTTTGTGGGGATTAGAGGGGCGTGCACAAGAAGCGCAAGAAACCCATAGCCCCGCAGTAGTTCCAAAACAAAGTTTCAAAGAAGCTTTAGCGCACGTTTGGTCAGAACCGCAAGCTAAAGCTTTTACGGTGTTTGTTTTCCTATCGATGCTGGCCTATAGCTCACAAGATTTGGTGTTGGAACCTTTTGCGGGCGCTTTATTTGGTTTGACACCTGGCGAAACAACACAGCTTTCAGGGCTACACCATTCAGCAGTTTTATGCGGTATGTTGGCTGTTGCTTTTGCTGGAAGCGCGCGCGTGGCAGGGCGCTTAGGTTCTATTCAAGCCTGGATGGTGGGAGGCTGCTTGGTCTCCGGTGTAGCGATGCTTGGTTTGTGTATTGCCGCTGCGTTAGGCCCGCCTTGGCCACTCAAGCCCAATGTGTTTTTATTGGGCGTTGCCAATGGAAGTTTTTCAATCGCCGCGATCGCCACCATGATGCGTCTTGCCACACAAGGTGGTGAAGAACGCGCTGGCACACGCATGGGCATGTGGGGCGCTGCGCAAGCGATTGCATTTGGACTTGGTGGTCTCTTGGGTACAGCTGCTAGCGACATAGCCCATTACTTTTTGAGTGCACAGGGAACCGCGTATTCCTGTGTATTTGGTTTTGAGACATTGATGTTTGTGATGTCAGCAGGTTGTGCGGTATGGGTAGGCCGATACGATCAAAAGAGCGCACCTATGCGCCAGTCACCCAAGGTAGTAGGTCTGACTAAGGATTTAAGCCATGAATACTGAAACATATGACGTGATCGTGATCGGTGGTGGTCCCTCCGGCGCAACCGCAGCCGATGATCTGGCGAGCAAAGGTTGGAATGTGTTGCTGCTTGACCGCCAAGGACGCACAAAACCTTGTGGGGGTGCTATACCCCCTCGTTTGATCAAAGACTTTTTTATTCCTGACCATTTGTTGGTTGCCAAAGCAAGATGCGCAAGGATGATTTCACCCAAAGACAACAAGGTGGATATTCCGATTGAAAACGGATTCGTGGGCATGGTGAACCGTGACGCGTTTGACGAATGGTTGCGCGAAAGAGCCCATACGCATGGTGCTAAACGTATGCGGGGTTCCTTCGAAAAACTTACCCGCGACGATGATGGCGTAGCGCGTATTCACATCACGACCCAAGCCCCAACGCATGCAGGTCAACCCGCGCCACAACCAGAAACAACCAGCCTACGCGCACGTTTTGTTGTCGGTGCAGATGGCGCGAAATCTGAAGTCGCACGTCACCATATTGAGGGGGCAGAACGCACCAAATATGTGTTCGCGTACCACGAGATTGTCAAAGCGCCGGCAGCACAGGCTGACTACGATCCCGACCGATGCGATGTGTATTACCGTGGCACTTTGTCGCCAGACTTTTATGGCTGGGTGTTTCCGCACGGCGACACCATGAGTATTGGCACAGGTAGTGCTGACAAAGGATTCTCATTACGCAGTGCAGTAGGGCGTTTGCGTGAAACTGCTGGACTGCATACTGCAGAAACTTTGCGTCGCGAAGGTGCGCCCATACCAATGAAGCCGTTACCTAAATGGGACAACGGTAGGGACATTATTTTGGCAGGTGATGCGGCGGGTGTAGTGGCACCTGCTTCAGGTGAAGGCATTTACTACGCCATGGCTTGTGGTCGTATGGCGGCAGACTCAGTGCATGAAGCATTGGAAACCGGTAACGCCGCGTGCTTGAAGAAAGCGCGTAAAACATTCATGAAGCAACATGGCACTGTTTTTTGGGTGTTGGGCATCATGCAGTACTTTTGGTATTCGAACGACCGTCGTCGAGAAAAATTCGTCACCATTTGTGAAGACAAAGATGTGCAACAACTCACGTTTGAGTCCTACATGAACAAAGTCTTGGTGCGTAAAAAACCCATGGCGCACGTGCGTATCTTCTTCAAAGACTTGGCACATCTATTTGGCCTGGCACCTCGCACATGAACTTGTCGAATCGTTGGGTGGGTTTGGCTATCGCCTTTATTTGTAGTTTCGGTGTCGCGGGTATTGGTGGTGCTTTGACTGATTTGGGTCCTTGGTACCAAGCCTTGAAACAACCGGACTGGAAACCCCCAGACGCTGCTTTTGGGACTATTTGGTCAACGATCTTTACTTTGTGCGCTTTGAGTGGATGGGGCGCTTGGCAATTGGCACAAACACGCGCACTAAAAATGCGTATTGCTGTTTTATTTGCCATAAACGGCGGATTGAATATTTTCTGGAGTTGGCTCTACTTCTATTTGCACAGACCCGATTGGGCGCTGATAGAGCTTTATTTTTTATGGGCGTCTATTGCATTGCTGATCATTGGTTTATGGCGTATTTCTAAGATTTCTAGCATCATGCTGTTGCCTTATTTGGCATGGGTAACCGCTGCTGGATTTTTAAATTTGGCGACGATTGAACTCAATGGCCCATTTGTCTAATTAACAGAAACAGCGATGCACGAGAGTCGCCAATAAATTTATTTTGTGGGAGTTGCTAGCCAACTCAAAATTTGCTCAGCACAGGCTTGTGGTTTTTCCTCGTGTGCCAAATGACCTAAGTCTGACAGGGGTTGCAGTTGTGATTGGTTGATTATCTGGTGCGATGTGACCGCGTGACCAAACGGAATTGTTAAATCATGGGTGCTCGCCTGTATTAAAACGCGACCTTTCAATTGCGAGAGTTGTTCAGGCAGTTGACCTAAATCCCAGTGCGACATCATTTGCAACACACCTTTGAGGTGGGCGGGTGACTGCATCAAAATACGATAAAAAAATACATCGTCTTCACGCAGCTGAGAGCCTGTGCTGGATAAGATTTTTTGAATCACCAACTCTTTACTCATATGTTTAGCAAACAACCATGCGCTCATGGGGTTGAGTGCAATTAATTTAGCCGACACTGGAAACATCCAGTTGGCAAGCCCGGGTAGAGGAAGCCAAGCCGGGTTGAGGGCGACCAAGGACGGTGTGGGTAAGTTGGGCGTGTTGAGTAAAAGTTTCGCTGCCAAGCAGGCGCCTGCCGAGTGCCCCACTACGGCACTAGGCCAAATGTGCAGAGTTTCTAGCAACTCGCGCAACGATTTCGTTATGCCAGCAAAGCTAGCGTTTGCTTTGCTAGGAATACTGCTGAATGCATGACCAGGTGTGTCCACTGCAATCAATCGGTAATGCTTCGACAAAAAAGGCGCCATGCCCCGCCAAGTGTGGGTTGAAGAACCTAGGCCGTGCAACAAAAGCAGTGGGGGGCCTTCGCCAAACATTTGTACATGCCAGCGTACATCTGTGGTGTGAATGAATTGACTATGTTGTGCATAAGGCCACTGTGCTTTTAAAGTGTCCCAAGGCATGGGCAGATAGAAAGATTCCAGCATGGCGGGTGAAGCACTAGTTGCGATGTGCAAACTGCATCGCATCTGCCAAGCGTTGCGATGCCACATACGGCATGGGCAAATAGCGCGCTTGCATCACATTGGCAAGTTCTTTCGCTTGGCCTGTGGGTTGCAAAGCGGTATCAATCCATAGGGAGGTGAAGCCATGGGTAGCCCATTGCTTGGCACATTGCAAAGCATCTGCTTGAGCTTGGGTACGACCACCCACGCCATCGATAGTGACATTAGCTTTGCCATCGCTCAGCATGACAAGCAGTGGCGTGATGCCTTGTCGTTGTAAGGCTTGCGCTTGTTCTGTTGCATGTTTGAGTGCTAATGCAATGGGGGTTCCGCCGCCGCCTGGCAGACCAGCAAGCGCTTTTTTAGCCCGGACCAGCGAACGGGTAGCAGGCAACAAGGTTTGCGCTTGTGCACCACGAAATGCAATCACGCACACACTGTCACGCCGTGCATAAGACTGTTGCAACAAAATTTCAACCGCACCCTTGGCCTCTGCCAAACGCGCTAAAGCTGCAGAACCCGATGCATCCATTGCTACGATGATGCAAGAAGCGGCTTTGTGCGCAAATCGCTGGATATAAAAATCTTCTGAGCGAATGGCAATTTTTTGGCCTGCATGTTTGGTACGTAGTTTTTGTTTGGGTGCTGCTGCCCGCAAGGTGGCCAACAAATGCAGCCGTGCACCTGAAGTAGGACGCCCCAACCGTGGTGACAAAGGTCTGCCGCGTTGGCGAGACATTTGCGCTTGTCCGCTGTTGCCACTGCTGGATTGCGACTTAGATTGAGATGCGCCTAGAAGCAGTTGGTCTAACAGCTTGGGCGGCAGACTAGCCAAAGCGGCAGCCAATATCGTGTCTTCTAATGACGCTGGCTCTGTTGTAGGTGGAGGAGGTGTGTCCTCGTGTGCCGCATCTTGATCGGTATTGGACGCATCAGGCGGTGGAGGCGGCTCTGATGGCTGTGCAGACTCTGTGTCTTGGTTGGAAGGTATACGTGTAGCGCGCGGCGACAGCACCATCTGCGCAGCAATGCGCAAATCTTCTTCTTCCAAAAATTCTCGATCATGGATGGCAGCATGCACACATGCCAGGCGTAACGCTAACAAGGGCGCGCGCATGCTATCGATGCCCAGCGCAAAAGCCACTTCACACAATGCGCGCATTTGTGCTTCTGTAGCTTGAATCTTGACGAGCACCGAGCGAACCTCTGCTAACTCTTGTGCTGAAAGGGCTTCAATTTTTTCTTGACTCATGGCGATATCGACCGTATCCATTTCGATCCACAAGGCCAAACGTTCTTTGAGTTTGCTTGCAACGCCTGGCTCGTCTTCTTGCGATTCATCTAAAGCCACCAAACCAAAACGGCTCGCGTGTGTGGCACCTATGGCAAGGGCATGAACTTGTCCTTGGTCGTGGGCCTGCAACAACATCGCTAGCGTTTGTGGCGAAAGTTTTTCAGACATAGGCACCACCACCATGCCTTTATTGGCTTGGGCTAACAAGCCGATTTGTTCGACCACGCGACCTTTCGCCAGTGTGACGCTTAAGTCAATGCCACCCAGCATGCGTTCTTGGTCTATGTGGTGGGGCATACGCATCACTGGTAACCCTAATGCATGGAGTTGCGCCAACCAGGTTTGCCGCGCCGGGCTATAGCCCGCCTTCAACCACACACCACCAAGACCGTGTGGATCTACCTGCAACAGCAACAACGCTAGTTGCGCAAGATCCCACGCATCACGCATCAGCCGAGTACCTCTTGCAAACAGCGTTGTACGCGCTCGCCTGAGCCGGTGTCGTCCAAGGGATTGCGACGCAAACGATGTCGCAGTGCCAAGGGCGCGATCGTGCGCAAATGGGCTGTGCTGACTTTTTTAGCGCCACTTAAAGCAGCGAATGCACGTGTGGCGCGCATCAGGGTGAGTTCGGCGCGCAATCCATCGGTACCCAACGCATGGCAAAGCTTGGCACAAGTGTGTAATAAGTCGTCTGGTACTTCTAACGAGGGAAGTAACTTTTGTGCTTTGAGAATGCGTTGACGCAGTTTGGTATTGGCTTCGCTCCACTGCGCTTTAAAACCTTCGGGGTCCCGGTCAAATGCGTCGCGGCGTTTCACCACTTGCACCCTCACATCAAGGTCTTGGGGTGTTCGCACTTCCACACTCAAACCAAATCGGTCTAACAACTGCGGACGCAACTCACCTTCTTCTGGGTTGCCGCTGCCAATTAATACAAACTTGGCCGGATGGCGCACGCTCAAACCTTCGCGTTCCACCACGTTTTCGCCAGAGGCTGCCACGTCGATCAGCAAATCTACCAAATGGTCTTCTAGTAAGTTGACTTCATCTATATACAAGAAGCCCCTGTTGGCCTGGGCTAATAAACCAGGTGCAAATTTCTTGATGCCTTGCGACAAGGCTTTTTCTAAATCTAGCGCGCCCACCACGCGGTCTTCGGTGGCACCCAATGGCAAATCAACCACGGGGACAGGTCTTTTGCTGGTCTTGACTTTGGCGTTTTGTTTCAACTCAGCGCAGACATCGCAAGCGCCAATGCCGTCTTTGGGAGAGCAGCCATAAGGGCAAGCTTGCACCACATCGATGGGAGGGAGTAAATCTGCCAGCGCTCTAACAGCGGTAGATTTGCCTGTTCCTCTGTCACCGAGAACCAAAACACCCCCTACCGTTGGGTCCACCGCAACAATTTGAAGGGCCATGCCCATTTCATCCTGCCCAACAATCGCTGCAAAGGGAAAGGTTTTTGCCATAAGCATTCCAAATTTCGAACTAAGGCTATCGTCTTTGATAAGGCTTAAGTTGTCAAGTTGGATTGACACTCTCGAGGGTAATCTCTAATATGCAAACGGTGGCCAAAATGGTGTCGCAAAGCGCTGTTCTGATTGTGTAGATAATCAAAAGGTATGAAGTCTTCCCCCAAATCGCTCTCAGGTCTGTTTCCGTTTATCCGTCCTTACCGTATCCAAGTTGCTTTTGCGGGTCTTTTTTTAACGCTTGCGGCTGGCACCACATTGGCTTTCCCCTGGGCCTTGCGGACATTGATAGACCAAGGTTTGGGAGAGCAAGCCACCCCAGACGTCTTAGCTACCAAATTTTTCGAGCTTTTCTTAGTCGCCGCCGCCTTGGCTGTTTTTTCTGCGGCGCGTTTTTATACCGTGAGTTGGTTAGGCGAAAAAATCACGGCGGATGTTAAAAACAAAGTCTATTCGCATGTTTTAAGACAAAGCCCCACATTTTTTGAAACCACGCAATCGGGCGAAGTGCTCTCGCGTTTGACCAGCGACACCACCTTGGTGCAAACCGTGGTCGGCTCATCCCTATCCATGGGCCTTCGCAATATGGTCATGGGTGTGGGTGCCATGGGCATGTTGGTATGGACCAACCCATTACTCATGCTGCAAGTGATAGCTGTTTTGGCCGTGGTTATTTTTCCAAGCGTTTACCTTGGGCGCAGAGTGCGTCGCTTGTCGCGTGCCAGTCAAGACCGCGTTGCAGACTCTAGCGCTATTGCATCCGAGGTGCTCAACGCCATTCCCGTGGTACAGAGTTACACCGCAGAAACACGTGAAGCAGAGCGTTTTACCTCTTCGACAGCGCAGGCCTTAGGTACGGCCTTGCGCCGCACACGCGCCCGATCTATCTTGGTGGGTTTCATCATCATGACCTCTAGCGCTGCGCTCTTGTGGGGTTTGTATTTGGGCACTTTGTCTGTGCGAGCTGGCACCACCACTGCTGGCGAGTTGGGTCAAACGGTTGTGTATGTGATTTTGTTAGCCAGTGCCTTTGCGGTGTTGGGTGAGGTCTATGGCGACATCTTGCGAGCAGCGGGTGCTACAGAGCGTTTGATGGAATTGCTGCATAGTCAATCGGATGTGCAGTCGCCTGCGCATCCGCAGCGTGCGCCTTGGCCAGATAAAGGTTCGAGCTTGGTGCTGCGTGATGTCAATTTCAATTACCCATCGCGTCCAACCCAGATGGCGTTGAACGGATTGACTGGTGAAGTACACGCTGGTCAAACGGTAGCGATCGTTGGTCCAAGCGGTGCTGGTAAAACAACATTGTTCTCTTTGCTGATGCGATTCCATGCACCGCAACATGGCGATGTTTTGCTTGATGGTGTGGCCGTAGACCAAATGGCCTTGAACGATTTGCGCCAACGCATTGGTGTGGTGCCACAAGAAGCGGTGGTGTTCTCAGGCACGGTGATGGAGAACATCCGTTACGGCAAACCCGAAGCTACTGACCAAGAAGTGCAAGCAGCAGCAGAGGCTGCATTTGCCCAAGAATTCATCGCGGATTTGCCGCAAGGCTATGACACCTATTTAGGAGACCGCGGCGTGCGTTTGTCTGGTGGGCAGCGCCAACGCATTGCGATAGCCCGTGCGATTTTGAAGAACCCACCTTTGTTGTTACTAGACGAAGCTACCAGTGCCTTAGACGCTCACAGCGAACGCATGGTGCAAGCGGCGCTTGAAAAAGCCATGCAAGGGCGAACCACCTTGGTTATCGCGCACCGTTTGGCAACTGTGCAACGCGCAGACTGCATTTGGGTGCTCGACAAAGGAAAACTGGTAGAGCAGGGCACGCATAAAGAGCTCATAGCCAAAGCCGGTTTATACGCCAGCTTGGCGGCATTACAGTTCGCTTAAATCACTTCACGACTCGGGCCCGTCTATGCACCTTACGTCATTTCAAAAAATGGCTTTGCTCTCTGTGGCATTGCTGCTTGCAGCTTGCTCTGGGTTACCTGCGAAAAATTACGACTCCAGAAAAAATAACGCCAAGCAATATGATTTTGATAGTAGCCAGTGCGAATTAACCATGGCGCAGCAATACGGAAGTCCAATCACTACGCCGGCGAACTATTTCCAGTCTTGTATGAAGGCGCAGGGTTGGCATTTTTAAATCGAGGCGAATAAGAATTGCATCAGTTTAGGCAGATGCAATTCAAAATCACTCACACCGTGATCCGATCCTTGCAATAAAAGTTGCTGGCATTTTGGATATCGGCCAGTCATTTCACGCCAATCCAATACCTCATCGCCTTTAGCGATCAAAGCAAAT
>RFTR01000078.1 GCA_009923345.1 Betaproteobacteria bacterium | reverse complement strand
GTAGGCTTTTTTAAAACCGTGATGCTTTTACAAACCTGAAAGATCTAACGAATGACCTCAAGCTTGCAACATCTGTTCGATAACAACCGCGCTTGGGCCGCGCGCATGGAGCGTGAACAACCGGGTTTTTTCTCGGGCCTCACGCACCAACAAACACCTAAATACTTGTGGATCGGTTGCTCCGACAGCCGGGTGCCTGCCAACCAAATTACCGGCCTAGAGCCCGGTGAAGTATTTGTGCACCGCAATATTGCCAATGTGGTGGTGCACTCTGACCTCAATGCACTATCGGTCATTCAGTACGCGGTCGATTGTTTAAAGGTCGAGCACATCATGGTGGTCGGACATTACGGTTGTGGCGGTGTACTCGCTGCTACGCGTGGAGCGCGCATTGGTTTGGCAGACAACTGGCTGCGCCATGTGCAAGACGTACGCTTGCGCCATCGCCAGCGTCTGAACCATTTGCCACAAGCTGAACTAGAAAACGTCATGTGTGAAATGAACGTGATCGAGCAAGTGGGTAACGTGGCGCTTTCTAACGTCATGCAAGATGCGTGGGGACGTGGCCAAAAAGTTACGTTGCATGGTTGGATCTATGGCGTGCACGATGGATTGGTCAAAGACCTCGGAGTCACCATGAACCACAGCGATGAAGTGGTCAACGTATTTCGAAATGCCTTCAAGCGCTATCCGCGTGGCGTGTAATTTTTAAAAGTTTTAGGAGATTCTTGTATGTCTAATGCATCTTCAGATCCAGTTGTTATCGTCAGTGCAGCGCGCACGCCGATGGGCAGTTTTCAAGGCGATTTCGCATCGCTGTCGGCGCACGATTTGGGTGGCGTAGCAATACGCGCTGCAGTTGAGCGCGCGGGTGTTAAGCCAGACGCAGTGACCGAAGTCTTGTTTGGCAATTGTTTGATGGCCGGCCAAGGCCAAGCACCTGCGCGCCAAGCTGCATTCAAAGGTGGTTTGCCCCAGAGTGCTGGCGCAGTCACTTTGTCAAAAATGTGTGGCTCAGGCATGCGCGCCGCGATGTTTGCCCACGACATGTTGTTAGCAGGTTCGCACGATGTGCTAGTCGCGGGCGGCATGGAGAGCATGACCAATGCGCCCTACTTGTTAATGAAAGGCCGTGCTGGCTATCGCATGGGCCACGACAAAGTGTTTGACCACATGATGCTCGACGGTTTAGAAGACGCTTACGAAGTCGGACGCTCCATGGGCACGTTTGGTGAAGACTGCGCCGCCAAATACAGTTTTACCCGTGCCGAGCAAGACGCCTTCGCCACAGTCAGTGTGGAGCGCGCCAAGGCCGCCACTGCATCAGGTGGCTTTGCCAAAGAGATTACCCCCGTCACCGTCAAAACCCGCGCTGGGGAGACGATTGTGTCGATCGACGAAGGTCCAGGCAAAGTCAAGCTCGACAAAATCACCAGCTTAAAACCTGCGTTTAAAAAAGACGGCACGATCACAGCGGCTTCCAGTTCATCGATCAATGACGGTGCCGCTGCGATGGTGTTGATGCGCCAAAGTACTGCGACGAAGCTGGGTTGCAAGCCACTAGCACGTATCGTCAGTCACGCGACCCACGCCCAAGCCCCAGAGTGGTTTGCAACTGCGCCGGTGGGTGCTACGCAAAAAGCTTTGTCCAAAGCAGGTTGGCAAGTGAAAGACGTTGACCTTTGGGAAGTGAATGAGGCGTTTGCCGTAGTACCTATGGCTTTGATGAAAGAACTCAGCGTGCCACATGACAAAGTGAATGTGAACGGTGGCGCCTGTGCCTTGGGTCATCCCATCGGCGCGTCGGGTGCGCGCATCATGGTGACCTTAATCCATGCTTTGCAAGCGCGTGGACTCAAAAAAGGTTTGGCCACTTTGTGTATCGGTGGCGGCGAAGGTACGGCCATGGCGATTGAATTGCTTTAAGGATTCGCATGTCATTGATTCACACACAGGTGCAGGCGCGCAGCGCTGAGGCGGCAACTAATGCTGCCGCTATGCAAGCGGCAGTCGACGATTTGCGTTTGCAAATTCAAAGCGTTGCCAATGGCGGTGGTGAGGCCGCGCGTGCTAAACATGTAGGTCGAGGCAAATTGCTGCCGCGTGACCGTGTGCAAATGTTGTTGGATCCTGGAACGCCATTTTTAGAACTCAGCCCTTTGGCGGCATACGCCATGTACAACGGCGATGCGCCTGGCGCTGGTGTGATCACAGGTATTGGCCGTGTGAGTGGTGTCGACTGTCTCATCGTGTGTAACGACGCGACTGTTAAAGGCGGCACCTACTATCCGATGACCGTCAAAAAGCATGTGCGTGCGCAAGAAATCGCGCAACAAAATCATTTGCCATGTATTTATTTGGTGGACTCAGGTGGAGCCAACCTACCCAACCAAGACGATGTGTTTCCAGACCGCGACCACTTTGGGCGCATCTTTTACAACCAAGCCAATATGAGCGCGCAAGGCCTGTCGCAAATTGCGGTGGTGATGGGCAGTTGCACGGCTGGCGGCGCCTATGTGCCCGCGATGAGCGACGAGACCATCATCGTGAAAAACCAAGGGACTATTTTCTTAGGTGGTCCCCCCTTGGTGAAAGCTGCGATTGGTGAAATCGTGTCTGCCGAAGACTTAGGCGGTGGTGATGTGCACACCCGTTTATCTGGCGTGGCCGACCATTTGGCTGACAACGATGCACATGCGATTGCGCTGGCGCGTGAAGCGGTCGCGCGCCTCAACCGCAAAAAAGAAATACACACTGCGCTGGCCGCACCTCGGCCACCCTTGTATGACGCGAAAGAAATTTACAGCGTGATACCAGCAGACACACGCAAGCCGTATGACGTGCGCGACATCATTGCCCGCATTGTGGATGGTTCCGAGATGCATGAGTTCAAGCCGCGCTTTGGCGCTACTTTGGTTTGCGGGTTTGCGCATATCGAGGGCATGCCCGTTGGCATCGTTGCGAATAACGGTGTGTTGTTCAGCGAATCTGCGCAAAAGGGCGCGCACTTTATTGAGTTGTGTTGCCAACGCAAAATCCCGTTGGTGTTTTTACAAAACATCACCGGCTTTATGGTCGGTCGCAAATACGAAAACGAAGGCATTGCGCGCCATGGCGCCAAGATGGTGACTGCGGTGGCAACGGCGCAGGTGCCTAAATTCACCGTCATTATTGGGGGCAGTTACGGCGCAGGGAACTACGGCATGTGTGGCCGCGCTTTCAACCCGCGCTTTTTATGGATGTGGCCCAACGCGCGCATTTGTGTGATGGGTGGCGAGCAAGCCGCCAGCGTGTTGGCAACTGTGCGCCGCGATGGTATTGAAGCCAAAGGCGGCACTTGGAGCAAAGAAGAAGAAGCTAAGTTCAAACAACCCTTGCTCGACCAGTTTGCCCATCAGTCGCACCCGTATTACGCCAGCGCCCGCTTGTGGGATGACGGCGTGATTGATCCAGCAGACACACGCCGTGTTTTGGCGCTCGGACTATCCGCCGCTTTGAATGCACCTATTGAAGACACACGTTTTGGTGTTTTCCGCATGTAAGCCTTGAGCGGTCGTTTCAGGTTTTCTCCGCATACACCACACACCTATCCACTAATTTTCTGATGACATGAACAGCACCATGAACCACATCTACCACCTCCCCGAACACCAAACCCTGCGCGACCAAGTACAGCGCTTTATCGACCGTGAAGTCGAGCCCCATGCGATGGCGTGGGAGCATGCGGGCAGCGTGCCGCGCGATGTTTTAAAGCGTATGGGCGACGCAGGCTTTTTTGGTTTGATGTACGAGAGCGAATACGGTGGCGCAGAAGCCGATGCATTGACTAATTTGGTGTTTGCAGAGGCACTTTCGCAATCTACCTTTGCGGGCTTCATCATCACCGTGTTGGTCCATACCGATATGGCGAGTCCCCATTTGCACCATGCAGGCACTGCAGCGCAAAAAGCTAAGTATTTGCCCGACGTGATTGCTGGCAAAACGATAACTGCTGTCGGCATTACTGAGCCAGGTGCTGGTTCTGACGTTGCAGGCATTCGCACCACAGCCAAACGCGAGGGTGACGGATGGGTGCTCAATGGCAGCAAAATTTTTATCACCAACGGTGTGAATGCCAACTTGTATTTCATCGCCGCCAAAACCGGTGCAGGCCGCCACCAAATGTCGATATTCATTGTGGAAAAAGGAACGCCAGGTTTCAGCGTCGGCCGTTCTTTAGACAAAACAGGTTGGTTGAGTTCCGATACAGCCGAGTTGGTATTAGACAACGTGCGCCTAGGCCCAGAAGCTTTGTTGGGCGAAGTAGACAAAGGCTTTTATTCGGTGATGAAAAATTTCCAGACCGAACGCATTGCCTTAGGCGCCATGGCCGTCGGACATTGCCAGCGCGCGCTACAACTCACCCTGGACTATGTGCGCCAACGCCAAGCCTTTGGTAAGTCGCTGTGGGAGATGCAGCACATTCGTCAAAAACTATCGATGTTGGACGCCAAAACGCGTGCGCTGCGCCAGTTCATGTACCACTGCGCATGGTCTGTCACGCAAGGCCATGACATCGTGCAAGAAGTCTCGATGCTCAAAGCCTTGAGCGGGGAGTTGGTCAACGAAGTCGTCGGTGGTTGCCAGCAATTTTGGGGCGGCATGGGCTATATGCGTGAAGCCCCTATTGAACGTTTGTGGCGTGATGCACGTGTGCTCGCCATCGGTGGCGGCGCGACTGAAGTAATGTTGGAAGAAGTGGCAAAACGTTACTGAAGAGTTACTGATATGCAAAACCCCACCACGCTTGAACTTCGTCGTCCCAACCCTTATTCCATCGAGGTGTGGCTGAACCGCCCTGATGTGCGTAATGCCTTCAACGAGACGGTGATCGCAGAACTCACAAAAGTGTTCCAAGACATCGCGCGCAATGACCAATTACGCGTCGTGGTTTTGGCTGCGCACGGCAAAGCTTTTTGTGCGGGAGCAGATTTGAACTGGATGCAAGCCATGTCGGGCTATAGCTGGGACCAAAACCGAGCTGACGCGCAACAGTTTGTCGGAAGCGCGGCTTGGATTGATGCCTGCGACCATCAGTCCTTATGTGGTGCGTGCGATGGGCGTACAAGCTTCGCGCAGGTATTTTGTAAGTGCAGAACGCTTCAGTGCGCAGCAAGCTTTTGCGATGGGCATGGTGCACGAAGTCTGTACTGCAGAAAAACTAGATGCGGTTGTTGCTCAGCACGTGAGCCAATTGATGGCCAATGGCCCCCAAGCGGTTCGCTTATGTAAGCAGTTGGTGCGCGATGTGGCCAACGTTCCCAATACAAACACATTGCGCGATGAAACCGCCAAACGCATTGCAGACATCCGTGCGAGTGCTGAAGGCAAAGAAGGCCTGCAATCGTTCTTGAACAAACGCCCGCCGAATTGGTTGGTCTAAGGTAGTCACTATGTTCCACAAAATCTTGATAGCCAACCGCGGTGAAATTGCATGCCGTGTTGCTGCCACCTCCAAGCGCATGGGCATTCAAACGGTTGCGGTGTATTCCGATGCAGACGCAAACAGCAAACATGTGCAAGTGTGTGACCAAGCCGTGCATGTGGGCGGCAGTGCGCCTAAAGACAGTTACTTGCAGTGGGAGCGCATCTTGCAAGCCGCCATTGATACAGGCGCACAGGCGGTGCATCCCGGCTATGGCTTTTTAAGTGAGAACGAAGACTTCGCCAAAGCCTGTGCTGCAAAGGGTTTGGTGTTTATTGGCCCACCTGCATCGGCTATTCAAGCCATGGGCTTGAAAGCAGAATCCAAACAACGCATGCAACAAGCAGGCGTACCCTTGGTGCCGGGCTACCACGGCGCTGACCAAAACCCACAACTGTTGCAGCGCGAAGCCGATGCGATGGGTTACCCCGTTCTGATCAAAGCCAGTGCGGGCGGCGGTGGCAAGGGCATGCGCATCGTTGAAAAATCTGCAGACTTTGCTGACGCCTTGGCGAGTTGTCAGCGCGAAGCGATCAACAGTTTTGGTAATGACGCAGTTTTGGTCGAAAAATATGTGCAGCGTCCGCGCCATATTGAGATTCAAGTTTTTGCAGATACACAAGGCAATTGCGTGTATTTGTTCGAGCGCGATTGCTCGGTGCAACGTCGCCATCAAAAAGTGCTCGAAGAAGCGCCTGCGCCTGGCATGACTGCCGCGCTGCGCAAGCAAATGGGTGAAGCCGCAGTCGCTGCTGCCAAAGCTGTGAACTATGTGGGGGCGGGCACCGTGGAATTTATCGTCGAACAAGCGGCTTATGACAAGCCTGAGTCTATGAAGTTTTATTTCATGGAAATGAATACGCGTCTGCAAGTCGAGCACCCCGTGACAGAAGCGATCACAGGATTGGATTTGGTCGAATGGCAGTTAAGAGTTGCCAGTGGCGAGCCATTGCCTTTGCAACAAGACCAATTGCGTATGCAAGGACATGCCATTGAAGCGCGGATATGCGCTGAAAACCCTGACAACAATTTCTTACCGGCAACAGGTGTTTTGCAGGTGTATCGCAAGCCCAGTTGCACCAGCTTCGAAGTGGCGACGCATGACAACAAGAGTGGTGCGGTTCGCATTGACGATGGTGTGCGTGAAGGCGACAGTATCAGCCCGTTCTACGACTCGATGGTGGCCAAACTCATCGTGCATGGGGAGACACGAGATCAGGCCTTGGCTTACCTCGATGCCGCTTTGGCGCAAACCCGTATCGTGGGCTTAACCACCAATATGCAGTTTTTGCGGCATGTTTTAAAAACAGATTCCTTTAAAACTGCCAAACTCGATACAGCCTTAATTACGCGAGAAGAAAAGCGCTTGTTCGCACAAGAGCCCTTAGGTTTACCTTTGACAATTGCAGCAGTGGTGGCGTACACCTTGCAACAAGAAACTGCATTGCAGGGCCATGACCCATTCAGCCAGAGAGATGGATGGCGCGCTTACGGTGTTGCTACGCGCCGCTTTGATGTGGTGTTCCATGACCAACCACATACAGCAGTGTTGACATATGGCGGACAAGATGGTTTGCTTTTGCTGGTGGGAGATGTCTCTGCGCCACTGATATGGCGAGTGGATGGAGATGGTTTACACATTGCATACGCCCATCACCATGCACGTGTGCAAGTCTTTATGCAGCGCTTAGGTCCCTATGACGTGGCGCACGTTTTTGCGCCACAAGGTGCGACGCAGATCACGGTTGTGGACATCTTGGCGCATGCCGCGGCTGTGCAAGAAGTAGGTGGACGATTAACCGCGCCTATGCCAGGCAAGGTCGTGTCGTTTGCTGTCAAAGCGGGCGACAGGGTCAAAGCTGGTCAAGCACTTGCTGTCATGGAGGCTATGAAGATGGAGCACACCATGGCGGCACCTTCTGACGGCGAAGTATTGGAGTTGTTGTATGCGCCAGGCGACCAAGTCAACGAAGGCGCTGAGTTATTGAAATTGAAAGTCTAAGACATGCTATTGAATCTTCCACGACGCGTTAAATTGATTGATGTGGGCCCGCGCGATGGCTTACAAAATGAAAAGCAGCGAAATCGAGGTCACCAGTTTTGTTTCGCCCAAATGGGTGCCTCAAATGGCAGACAACGCAGAGGTAATGTCTGGAATCTCGCGTAGTGAGGGCGTTCGTTATTCGGTGCTCACACCGAATATGAAAGGCTTTGAGTCTGCGCTGTTATCCAAGCCCGATGAGGTGGTGGTGTTTGGCGCAGCCAGTGAAGCCTTCAGCCAAAAAAACATCAACTGCTCTATCGCTGAGAGCATCGAGCGTTTTGCACCTGTCGTCAAAGCCGCGCGTGATGCTGGCATCGCAGTGCGCGGTGCGATGAGTTGTACGGTGGGTTGTCCCTACGAGGGCGATGTCGCCCCCGAACGGGTGGCTTACTTGGCGGGCCTGATGAAAAGCATTGGCATACAACGCGTCGATGTGGCAGACACCATAGGCGTCGGTACGCCACGCAAAGTACAAGCCGCCATGGAAGCCACGCTTAAACATTACGCGCTCAATGATGTCTCTGGCCATTTCCACGACACCTACGGACAAGCGCTTGCGAATACCTTGGCGTCATTAGAAATGGGTGTGTGGAATTTCCAGTCTTCTATTGCTGGATTGGGTGGTTGTCCTTATGCCAAAGGCGCCACAGGGAACGTAGCAACAGAAGATGTGGTGTACATGATGCAGGGTATGGGCATTGATACCGGTATCGATCTAGATGCGTTGATCGATGCGGGTGTCTTTATTAGCCAAGCCTTAGGTCGCCAACCTAATTCCTTGGTCGCGCGCGCAGTAATAAACAAGCGTGCTGGATAAAAAGTAAGTTTGCCGCACAATCCGCGCCATGTTGAAGACCTTGTTTAGTCCAAGCCCACCGCAACTCTCTGCGGTCGAGCTGCGTTTGTTAAAGCAGGCTGAACGTGTTTTGAAATCGGAAGATGACGAGTTACTTAGTTCGCCTTGCATTTCGGTTTGCCGCATGTCTGAAAAAACGGGCTGGTGTGAAGGGTGTTTTCGCACTCTAGATGAAATCACGGGCTGGAG
>RFTR01000077.1 GCA_009923345.1 Betaproteobacteria bacterium | reverse complement strand
CGCGCGGGCTTGGGTCTCGCCAGTGGCTTCGTGCGCCACTTCTTCCATCAGCGCTTTGCTGGTGTGCAACTGGCCTAGATTCCACAACTCATCGGCTAAATCGATGCGCACTTGGAAGGGGTCATTGCTATTGCCGGAGTCAAGGTTAAGTGAGATATCTGGAATAGAGGGCTTATAACGCGGGGCAGACTCTGTTCCTAGATCACTGAGTTTGTTTTCGAGTTGAGATGCAAGAGGATCACCATCAAATGAAGAGTTCGCATGGTCTTGTTTGAATTCGCCGTGTCCATGCTTTTCGTGCTGTGGCACTTCTTGGTAGGTGTGAGAAGGAATGAACTGCTGTCGGTTGTCGCCCTCTGGCAGGTCAAGGTTGAATTTGACGTTGAGAGGGGGTAGGCCTTCAATATCTTGGTCATTGTTCAAACTGCGTGCGCGTTTGATCCACAAAGCTACCAATACCAAAATTGCAATCAATGTGCCAGCGCCAACAGGCGCTAGGGTGTGGCTGGTTAGCTTGTCTAACCAAGGCAAAGACTTTTTATTGGGAACAGGGGCACTCACAGGCAATTCGCCTGAAGCGGCCTCTGAGGCAGTAGCACTGGCAATCTTGCTGAGTTCAGCGACATTGCGGCCGATTTCAGCCGCACGGCTAGCCACTTCTTGTGCTTCACGTTGGCGAGCGATTTTTTCTTCTTCATTGCCCTTGGAGGGCTTTGAAAGAGTTAGCTTGTCTTGTGGGCCCTTGGCCTTTTTGTTATCGAGTTGGGCCGAGAGTTTTCCAGCGGTGTCTCTGCTGGCCTGAGGGGCATTGCCGCCAGATGCGCGGTTGGCTAATTCGGCGCGGTAGTCATCAAATTCTTTGGCTTGAATTTGGATCTGTTTGCGCGCTTCTTCTTTGGACACCTCAGCTGCTTGTTTCACGCTGGGCATAGAAATCACCGCACCTGCTTTGAGGCGGTTCACATTAGAGGCTACAAACGCATCGGGGTTGCTACGCAACATAGCCAAAAGCATTTGGTCTAAAGACACGCCACCCTCCAGTTTGGAGATGGCTATTTCACTGGCAGTATCGCCCCGCTCGACGATGAGTTTGTCTGGAGCGGTATTCGTAACAGAGCCAGTCCCTAATACCGGCATGCTGGCTTTAGATTCTGCTTTTGGCTCTGATTTGGTGTCTGATAGAGCGATACTGAATTTTTTGATAAGTCGCCCTGTCGACCAGCGCAACTCAATCAGTAAATCAACGAAGTTATTGGGGATGCTTTTATCAGAGCTGAGTTTGAGGTAGTAACGGCCACCCTCGCGGCGCATCAATTCCACATTGATGTCCAAAGGAGCACCGTTGATGTTGGGAAACTCAACCTGGGTAACTTTGTAGATGTCGGCAGACGCCATGCCTGCACGTAGCTCAATTTGTTCTTGGATAGAGACGTCGTTGATGTCAATCTCTGCCAGCAACGGCTCCCCTTTTTTGGACTGCACCACTGGGCTAAAGAAAGTCATGGTCCAGCCAGAACTCGCAAAAGCCAGACTTAGCGCAACCCCGAGCGCTATTTGACGGAATAAACGGGGCGTGGCGCGGAGGGCAGAGTTCATGGGCAAGATATTAACGGGTTTTTCAGCGCTCTAACAAAATGCGCAACATGCGGCGTAGAGGCTCCGCGGCACCCCACAAGAGTTGATCGCCCACGGTGAAAGCGCCCAAATAGTCGTTACCCATAGCTAACTTGTGTAGGCGACCCACTGGCACGGTCATGGTGCCAGTGATGGCGGCTGGTGTGAGTTCACGTTCACTGATTTCACGAACGTTGGGAATCACTTTGACCCAATCATTGGCTTGGGCCAAGATGCTTTCGATCTCGTCCATGGGCACGTCTTTGTTGAGTTTGACGGTTAAACCTTGTGAATGGCAGCGCATCGAGCTGATACGCACGCAAATGCCGTCGATCGGGATACTGCCAGCGCTTCTAAAAGCGGGGTTACCCAAAATCTTGTTGCATTCGGCGCCGCCTTTCCATTCTTCCTTGCTTTGTCCGTGTTCGACGGGCGCATCGATCCAAGGGATCAAGCTGCCAGCCAAAGGCGTGTTGCGGAAGTTCTTCGTAGGAAAACTAGGGTCGCGCAAGGCGGCCGCGACTTTGCGGTCAATATCCAAAATGGCAGAAGCTGGGTTGGCCAAGTCATCTTTAACAGCGGCGTGCAGAACGCCCATTTGCGACAGCAGTTCGCGCATGTTTTGCGCGCCTGCCCCGGAAGCCGCTTGGTAGGTCATAGCGCTGATCCATTCGACCAAGCCGTGCTTGAACAAACCACCCATGGCCATCAACATCAAACTCACGGTGCAGTTGCCGCCGACCCAAACCTTGCCGCCTTTGGATAAGGCTGAGTCGATCACGTCGCGGTTCACAGGATCCAAGATGATGACTGCCTCGTTGTCCATGCGCAAGGCAGAGGCCGCATCAATCCAATGGCCATTCCAACCAGCGGCGCGGAGCTTGGGGTACACGTCTTTGGTGTAGTCGCCCCCTTGCGCTGTCAGGATGATGTCGCACTTGGCTAGTGCTTGGATATCGTTGGCGTCTTTGAGGGTGGTTTCATTTTTTGCCATAGCAGGCGCTTTGCCACCTGCATTAGAGGTGGAAAAGAAAATAGGCTCGATCAAATCGAAATCTTTTTCTTGCAACATGCGGTCGATCAAAACCGATCCGACCATGCCGCGCCAGCCTACTAAACCTACTAAATTACCCATGACAACGCCTTTTTTCGAAAATTTTAGTCTTTAGCCTAAAGCCTGGACCACCGCATCACCCATCTGCGAAGTACCTACCTTGCTGGTGCCTTCACTGTAAATATCAGTCGTACGTAAACCTGAAGCCAATACTTTCTTCACAGCAGTTTCAATGCGGTCTGCCGCTTGCGATTGGTTCAAGGAGAAGCGCAACATCATGGCGGCACTCAGGATGGTGGCCAAAGGATTGGCAATACCTTTACCCGCGATATCAGGTGCGCTGCCGTGGCTGGGTTCGTAGAGACCTTGGTTTTTGCTGTTCAAACTAGCAGAAGGCAGCATGCCAATAGAGCCTGTGAGCATGGAGGCTTCGTCACTCAAGATGTCGCCAAACATATTGCCGGTCACCACCACGTCAAAACGCTTAGGCTCTTTCACCAACTGCATGGCGGCGTTGTCCACATACATATGGTCTAGAGCGATATCAGGGTATTGTTGGCCCACTTCGCTCACCACATCTTTCCAGAACTGGAAGGTTTCGAGCACGTTGGCTTTGTCCACGCTGGTTACACGGCCTTCGGTGCCGGCGGCTTTGCGTTTGCGTGCGGCTTGGAAAGCGACATGGGCGATCCGCTCAATCTCAGGTTTGCTATAGCGCATGGTGTCGAACGCTTCTTCAGCGCCGGGAAAGTGCCCGTCTGTTGCGACACGGCGACCGCGGGGTTGGCCAAAGTAAATATCCCCCGTGAGTTCGCGGATGATCAAAATATCTAAGCCAGAGATGAGCGCGGGCTTCAAGCTCGATGCGTCGACCAACTGCTCGTAGCAAATCGCTGGACGGAAATTAGCAAAAAGTCCCATGTTTTTGCGCAATCCCAAAATTGCCTGCTCTGGTCGCAAAGGTCGGTCTAGGGTGTCGTATTTCCAGTCGCCTACGGCACCGAACAAGACAGCGTCAGAAGCCATGGCTAACTTCAAGGTGGACTCAGGCAAAGGATGGCCGTGCGCGTCATACGCAGCACCACCTACCAAGGCGGTTTCACTTTCAAACTTCAGATCTAGCGCGTGCAAGACTTTGACCGCTTCGGCCACGATTTCAGTACCTATGCCGTCACCCGGCAAGATTGCGATTTTCATAATAGATAGGAAGTTGGAAATTACAGGGTATGTGCCAACCAAGGCTTGGTGGCCAAGCGTTCGGCTTCAAAAGCTTTGATTTTGTCCGCTTGGCGCAGGGTCAAACCGATATCGTCAAAACCGTTGAGCAAACAAAACTTGCGGAAGGCTTGCACTTCAAAGGGAATTTCTTCGCCCTGGGGGCGCACGATGACTTGCTTTTCTAGGTCAATCGTGAGTTCGTAGCCAGGAAATGCCAGGGCCTCGTTGAACAACAAGTCCATAGTCGCTTCGGGCAACACGATGGGCAACAAGCCGTTTTTAAAACTGTTGTTAAAGAAGATGTCAGCAAAGCTTGGCGCCAAGATAGCTCTAAAGCCAAATTGGTCCAACGCCCAAGGCGCGTGTTCGCGGGATGATCCGCAGCCAAAGTTTTTGCGGGCTATCAGGATAGAAGCGCCAGCGTAACGGGATTGGTTTAGGACGAAATCAGGATTGGGTTTGCGGCTGGCGGGGTCTTGACCAGGTTCGCCATGGTCGAGGTAGCGCCATTCGTCAAACAAGTTAGGACCAAAGCCCGTTTTTTTGATCGACTTCAAAAACTGTTTAGGAATGATCGCGTCGGTATCAACGTTCTCGCGATCCATTGGCGCCACGAGGCCTTTGTGTAGGGTGAATTTCTGCATATCTTGTGGCCTTTAAGCGAATTTACGCACGTCAACAAAGTGTCCATGGACAGCTGCAGCCGCAGCCATAGCCGGGCTCACCAAATGGGTGCGTCCGCCATTGCCTTGACGGCCTTCGAAATTGCGGTTGCTGGTAGAGGCGCAACGCTCACCAGGCTCTAAACGGTCGGCATTCATGGCCAAACACATCGAGCAACCTGGTTCTCGCCACTCAAACCCAGCGGCTTTGAAAATCTCATGCAAGCCTTCGCGCTCGGCTTGTTCTTTAACCAAGCCTGAACCTGGAACCACCATAGCGAGTTTGATGTTTTTCGCGACTTTCAGTCCGAGTTTTTTCACTACGCCAGCTGCTTCACGCATGTCTTCAATCCGGCTGTTGGTGCAGGAGCCAATAAACACTTTGTCGACAAACAAATCGTTCAAAGCTTTGCCGGGTTCCAAACCCATATACGTCAAAGCGCGCTCAATGGCAGTGCGCTTATTGACGTCTTTTTCTTTGTCAGGGTCTGGCACCCGACCGTCAATTGACAAAACCATCTCTGGCGAGGTGCCCCACGTGACTTGGGGCAAGATGTCCGCCGCGTTTAACTCGACCGTTGCATCAAACTTGGCATCTGTATCGGAGTGCAAAGTTTTCCAATACGCCACCGCTTGATCCCACTCTGGACCGCCAACAAACTTGCCAGTCGCTTTGTCCGTGCCTGGCGCCAACAAGCGGCCTTTGACGTATTCAATGGTTTTCTCATCGACCGCTACCAAACCCGCGCGCGCACCGCCTTCAATCGCCATATTGCAAAGCGTCATGCGGCCTTCCATGCTGAGGCTACGAATGGCGGACCCGGCAAACTCAATGGTGTAGCCCGTGCCACCTGCGGTGCCGATCTTGCCGATGATGGCCAACACGATGTCTTTGGCGGTAACGCCTTTTTGCAAAGTACCTTCGACCAAAATCCGCATGTTTTTGGCTTTTTTAGCTAGCAATGTTTGCGTCGCCATCACATGCTCGACCTCAGATGTGCCAATGCCATGTGCCAATGCGCCAAACGCGCCGTGGGTCGAGGTGTGGCTATCGCCGCACACCACGGTCATGCCGGGCAGGGTAGCACCATTTTCAGGGCCAATCACATGGACGATGCCTTGGCGTTTTGACAAAAACGGGAAAAACGCAGCCGCACCAAACGCTTTGATGTTCGCGTCTAAGGTGGTGACTTGTTCTTTGCTGATGGGGTCTGTAATGCCGTCATAACCCAACTCCCAGCCAGTGGTTGGCGTGTTGTGGTCTGCTGTGGCAACGATGGAGCTGACGCGCCAGACTTTGCGTCCCGCCTGGCGAATGCCCTCAAACGCTTGGGGGCTGGTGACTTCGTGCACCAGATGTCTATCTATATAGAGGATGGCAGTGCCGTCTTCTTCGGTGTGGACAACGTGTTCGTCCCAAATCTTGTCGTACAGGGTGCGGGCCATGGGGGTCTTCCTCTTGAACAACCCAACATTTTACGCGGGAGGATTGCGCTGGCGCTAACTAACGGAGGTTCTATGTTGCTTGCGGTTTTGCTGTCCTCGGCAACAACTGCCTCCAGGACCAGTTATTTGCCCGCACCGTCAGCCAAGCCAAGCTGAGCAGCAAAGTTCCACCATGTAGGGTGAACAAAAACACCAACCACTGGATCTTGCCGTCGTTCACCAAGGCTTGGCCGAGGTTGATGAAGTTGGTGTAGGTCAAGAACATTAGCATCGCCAGTGCTAAATTGCCACCGCGTCCTACGCGCGGGTTGGCGCTGGTAATGGCTAAGGCAATCACCATCAAGTTGAAGGTGGATGCAATGAGGCCTACGCGCCAACTGAACTCACCCATGTTGGAGGGCGTGGGGTTTTGTAACAAAACGACGGTGGGGATGGCTCGGGTTGAGGGCAGGGCGATGGTTTCGCTGTCTTCGTCGGTGCGCGTTCCGTAGACTTTGAATTCACTGACTTTCATCTCCACTTGTCCAAGCCCTTGCTCTACCCGCTGGCCAGTCTCTAGCATCAAAAATCGGTCTTCGCCAATCATCTCAATGTGCCCGCTGTGCGATGAGGTCATCGACTGTTTGCCGTGGTCAGTCGCTGAGATAAAAACATTCTTACCCTGCTTGTTTTGCAAGCTAGATTTATCTATAAAAAACACCCGCAAACCATTGGCTGATTCTTGAAACTGCCCAGGTGCAACGCGCTCTAAATCACCCCGTCGCTCAAAGCGTTCTTTCAAATCGATGGTTTGTCTGTTTGACCAGGGCCACACAAAAATAACCAGCACAAACACCACAATCAGCGTGGGCCAAGTGAACTGGATGATGGGGCGCACAAAAGACCACATGCTTTGTCCACTCGAGAGCCAAATTACCATTTCGCTTTCCATATACATGCGCGAAATCGTGCCAACGGTGGCAACAAATAAGCTCAGTGTGAGCACCGTGGGCATCTGCCCAATTAAGTTGTAGCCCATGATCAAACCGATTTCGGTTGGATTGACCTTGCCCGCTGATGCTTGACCCAAGATGCGAATCAAGATTATCGTCATCACAATCGTCACCAGCACCACCAAGGTGGCGCCAAAACTGCGGGCCAACTCTCTGCGAAGTGATTTTTGAAACAACATACGGGGGTCGCTGATTAAGGGTTAATCCACCAAGCAGTGAAATGCAAAGCGCCGTCAGACAATTTGTCTGCGTCAATACGTCTTGCAAATTGCGCATGCGGATAGTGCGCCAATACCTCGGACTGGCTGGCTTGCGTTACCAAAAGTACGCGTTGTTGTGAGGTCTTAGTCAAAGGAAAACGTTGTTCAAAATGGTTTTGCGGCGAGTCGCTACGTTGCCATCCAAGAGCGGCACCAGCAGGCAAGTGTAGAACCGCTTGACCGATTGACAACATACCCCGGTCGTCTGATGCAATTCGCCATTCTTCTTGCGGCATAGCCTCTGTCAGCGTGCTCTTGACCGCGTCGATGGCATCTGGCCAATTGCGCAATGACCAATAGGGGTCTGTTTGTGCAGAGGGGGTGATCCCCAATGGTTTAGCGACTAAGGTTTCAAAATGGTAGAGGACAGCACCAAGAACCAAATTCATTACCAAGGTAAGCGCCAATGCCGGTTTGCCAAAAAACCCTTTTCTACCCCATAAATACACCACACTAGCTATTGTTAAAGCCACATAAGCAGGAGACGCCCAATTCGCATGGGCACGCGCGAGCAATGCTTGTGCAGAAATCACTAACAACATGGGTAACGCAAAACACAACAACAACCATGCGTTTGCATTGGCGCGCCACTCTTTGCGCACCAACCACATTGCAAATCCGATGACTAACAAGGGACCGCCAACAACCAATTGCGCTGCCTCAAACTCTACTAATGACTGCCAGTTGAGTCCGTAGCTATTGCCCCCATGCGAGATGCCAGCCGTATGGGAAAACGTTGGCATCTGGTTCGCCAAATTCCAAGCAATATTCGGGGCGAACACGATCAAAGCGACGCACGCACTGATATAGGCCCAAGGTTTTTGAAATTGCACACGCCAATCAGGATGCAAAAGCGTGAGCACAATAGACAGGCCAATCACCGCCATCGAATACTTAGCCAGCATACCGAGACCAACACAAATACCTAAAACAATCCAAGCCCACTGCTTGCCATGCAGCGCTTCTAACAAACTCCACATCGCGGCAGCCCAGCACAACAAAAGCAAGGCATCTGTTGTTGCAGCAATGCCGTAAAACATACCCAAAGGCAAGGTGGCAAACAAAACAGCTGCACAAGCCGCGGCCCATACATTCTTAGCAATGCGCCATGTCAAAACACCCACTATGGCGCTCGTCATGGGGAAACTCATCAACGCAACGCTGCGCACACAACCAGTTGACTCCCCACAAGCCCACCGAACAGCGCCAATCGCCCAAGCAATAAAAGGGGGTTTGGTCCAGTATCCCCAATCAGGCGTTTTGGACCACGCCACGTAATACGCTTCGTCAATCGAAAACGGTAATGCGCTCGCTACAAAAAAGCGCCAAATCGCAAGCGCTATCAGGCAACAAACAGTCAGAGCAATGGCAGGGCGCGTAGCTTGCATCAAGTTA
>RFTR01000076.1 GCA_009923345.1 Betaproteobacteria bacterium | reverse complement strand
TGGTGTTGCTGAATGAAGGTTTGAGCCAAATTAAGCCCCAATCCCGATCCGCCGTCCCGCCCCGATACCAGAGGAAAAAACAGGCGATCCTTGATTTCTTCTGGCACACCAGGTCCGTTGTCTACTACATGCAATTCCAGTGCCAACCTATGGCGATTTTTTCCAAAAGTTGCTTGTCTAAAAATACGGGTTTTCAAGACAATTTGCGCATCGCCAACGGCGATTTTTTCTGACAAAGCATGGGCCGCGTTATGCACGATATTGAGGACAGCCTGAATGAGCTGCTCTCTATCGCCTCTGATGTCAGGTATGGAGATGTCGTAATCGCGCACCACCTTGAGGCCGCGCGGAAACTCCGCCAGTATCAAAGTTCGCACGCGCTCACACACTTCGTGGATGTTGACTTCCCCCACCACACGTGGCCGACGGTGCGGTGCCAACAGGCGATCTACCAAGAGCTGCAGCCTATCTGCTTCATGGACGATGACTTGGGTGTATTCCACCAAGTCACGTCCAGCGACTTCCATTTGTAGCAATTGGGCCGCTCCGCGTATGCCACCTAGTGGATTTTTGATTTCGTGCGCCAAGTTACGGATGAGTTCTTTATTGGCTTGCGCTTGATCGATCAAACGATCTTCTCGCTCCAAACGCGCCTGTTGCTCGAGGGGTAGCAATTCGACCAAGACTTCACTTTCCTTGTCGGTCGGTGCAACGATCACATGCACCGGCAATGGTTCTGCTATTGGCCTGCGCAAATGAGCGTCATAACGCATCACAACAAACGCTTTGTTTTGGGCACCTTTCAACACGCTCTCAAAACCAGCAGGCTTTAAGAAATACTGCGACAACGAATCGCCCTCGATATGGCGCTTGGAGACTCCCAACATATCCTCTAATGCAGAGTTCGCAAACACAACTTTGCCGTCCACATGGACTACCGCGACCAAGGTGGCCAATATGTCAAAAGCTTGCGAGTAGGGATGCGTGCTCATGGTTCAGTTGGGGGACTAAAAAAAAGGACGGCTTGCGCCGTCCCTTCTATGCAACAGCGTTGCGACCGATTACAGAGAGTAATACATGTCGTATTCAACGGGGTGCACGGCTTGACGGAAGCGTGTGACTTCTTGCATTTTGAGTTCGATGTACGCATCGATCATGCTGTCAGTGAACACGCCACCTTTGGTCAGGAAAGCACGGTCTTTGTCCAAATACTCCAAGGCTTGGTCCAAGCTGTGGCATACGGTGGGAACCAACGCGTCTTCCTCGGGTGGCAAGTGGTAGAGGTCTTTGGTAGCGGCTTCGCCGGGATGGATTTTGTTTTCGATACCGTCCAAACCAGCCATCAACAATGCTGAGAAGCAGAGGTATGGGTTGGCCATTGGATCTGGGAAACGCGCCTCAATACGACGGCCTTTATCAGACGCTACGTGAGGAATACGGATTGATGCAGATCGGTTACGGCTCGAATAGGCCAATTTGACAGGCGCTTCGAATCCAGGTACCAAACGCTTGTAACTGTTGGTAGTGGGGTTGGTGATCGCATTCAAGGCACGAGCGTGCTTGATGATGCCGCCGATGTAGAACAAAGCGGTATCGCTCAAACCAGCATAGCCTTTGCCTGCAAACAGGTTTTTGCCATCTTTCCAGATGGACTGGTGTACGTGCATGCCAGAACCGTTGTCACCCACCAATGGCTTGGGCATAAAAGTAGCTGTTTTGCCGAAAGAGTGGGCCACGTTCCAAACGACGTATTTCAGTTTTTGAGTCCAGTCAGCGCGCTCAACCAATGTAGAGAACTTGGTACCGATTTCGTTTTGACCAGCGCCAGCCACTTCGTGGTGGAACACTTCAACGGGGATGCCCATTTCTTCCAAGATCAGAGACATCTCGGCGCGCATGTCTTGCATGCTGTCGACAGGAGGCACTGGGAAGTAGCCGCCTTTCACGGTTGGACGGTGGCCTTTGTTGCCGCCTTCCATCACTTTGTCAGAATTCCAAGGAGCCTCGTATTCATCGATTTTGAAGAAAGCGCCAGACATGTCATTGGCCCAACGCACGTCGTCGAAGATGAAGAATTCTGGCTCTGGTCCAAAGTAAGCGGTATCGCCCAAACCAGAGGCCTTCAAATAGGCCTCAGCGCGCTTGGCGATAGAACGTGGGTCGCGGTCATAAGACTTGCCGTCACCTGGCTCGAGCACGTCGCAGCTCAACACCAAAGTGGATTCTTGAAAGAATGGGTCGATAAAGGCTGACATCGCATCAGGCATCAACAACATGTCAGAGGCTTCAATGCCCTTCCAACCAGCGATAGAAGAACCGTCGAACGCGTGACCTTCTGTAAATTTCTCTTCATTGAACGCAGACACAGGCACGCTCACGTGCTGCTCTTTGCCTCGGGTATCTGTGAAACGGAAGTCAACGAACTTGACTTCATTGTCTTTCACCATTTTCATCACGTCTGCGACGGTCTTGGCCATTAGGCTCTCCTTCAAGGGTAGGTTGGTTATCTAAAGGTACGTAGTAACTCGAAGCATTATTTATGCCAGTGACCGCTTGAAAAACGACCCACTGTCAAAGACTTCTTAGTGCTTATTCTGCCTTGACTTTGGGGCGGCTTGGATGACGCGTCTCAACTTCCGTCCAAAAGTACAAACCTATAGAATGCATTATTATGGTGCATTTTTAAAATAAATGCACTAAATTAGGGATTATTTAAGGCCGCACCAATTCGGGGCCGAATTTGAGGTCAAAGGCTTTCAATCCATTCAAAAGTTCTGGGTAGGCTCGGTCCACCAAGGAGGGCTCACCCTTAACGCCTAGTTCAATGTGGCGGCCGTATTCAGGGTGATCGACGCTTGGCAAACTAAAAACTTTGATGCCCTCAAACTGTTTTTCCATCTGCTCCATCAACGGCGTCAGCATAGCCTCCATGGATCCAAAGATGATGACCGATTTCTCCATCCAGGCGGCGTCTAAAAATAGATCCTTGTAGTGGGTATCTAACACCCATTCGATCATGGGCCAAGCCATGACCGGAAAGCCCGGAACAAAATGCACAGCCCCGCCACCCGGCCCACGGCAAGTGAATCCAGGAATTTTGTTGTAAGGGTTGGGGATGAGTTCAGCCCCCAAAGGAAACACGCCCATATTCAAACGATGCACGTTGTTGGGGTGATCGGGTTCATAGGGAACACCTTGCTCCTTGGCAATATCTTTCATGCGCTCGCGGATAAAGACTTCTGCTTGTGGATGCAAACTTAATTCAAGACCCAAAGCACGTCCTGCACATTGACGGGTGTGGTCATCCGGTGTGGCGCCAATGCCGCCGCATGAAAACACAACACTATTACCAGTGAATGCGCGCTTTAAGGTACGGGTGATGCGCTCTGGTGAATCGCCCACGTAGTCAGCCCAATCGAGGCTCAGACCCCGAGCAGCTAAAAGTTCAATGGTTTTAGGTAGGTGCTTGTCTGCACGTTTGCCGGAAAGGATTTCATCGCCAACGATGATCAGGCCAAATTCAGGGCGTTGGGGGGGGGTTGCTTGGTTCATCTGCCAATGCTAGCGCAGGTACTGGCACCGAGGCCCCGACCACGACAGGGTTAGCCTCCGCACGCATGATCTCTAAAGCGCCCAGGCTGTAATGGGTAAACCATAGGGCAGTGAATGCAAATACCAGTGAGTAAACCCAAATCGCTATAGGCACCAACACTACAAAAGCCGCAGCGAATAAAGCCCCAGAAGCCCAAACCATGCTGGGCAATGCTCCCAAATAGCCTGTGATCACGCCGATCAACAGCAAGGGTAAACGGTGTTTGCGCCCGATGGCGATGCGCTCGTCGCGACTTGCATGCGAAACCAAGGCATCGAACACCATGACCCTGTAGCTCAACCATCCCCAAATCACCGGCGGCACGATGAACATCAAAGGCGGAACTACCCAAAGCGGTAAAGAAATAACCATGGCTAGCATGGCAGAGACAGTAGAGACAAGCGTCCAAACAATACTGCTGACGACAGATCCCCCATACTTCATCGCAAGGTGGGCAAAACGACGCTGGACTACCAGGCTGACCAGGGCGGGGCCCATCATCAATGACACCGCCAAAAGTGACATCACCACCAAAATAGGTGTGATTGAAAAAATCACGACTAAAGGCACTAAGACGCCTTGCAAATCACCAGCCCCATGGGATTGCATCCAGTCCATCATGCTTTGCATGACTTGCCAAGAGGCGAGAAATTCACTGACCCAGTCTTGGGTCGGCTGCCAATAAAAATAGCCCCAACTAAGCGCCAGCACCAGCAACATCGCCTGAGGCAACAAGGCCAAGGCCATGATGCGTGGCATGAAGCAATATGCCAGCGCGCGCCAAAGAGAATCAAAAAACAATCGCATGGAGAAAAGCATAACCCACCCTGTCAGGTGTGGCTAGTCAATCCCAACGCAAATAAGAGCCTTTTAATACCTAGTATTTGTTGACTTATAAAACCTTTGCCGTAATCACGGCCTTCTGTCACTTGATCTCGGATGCCAGTGGCCTCAAAGTTGGACTCGAAGTTAGCCGTTCCAAAAAGCATATCCCAGCAAGGCAAAAGCACGCCAAAGTTATGGCCCCCAAGCACCGTCTGGCCTTTGGAATTGAGGCTTTCATGCCCCAAGCCAATCGCATGGTGTAGCCGATGAAAGCGGGGGCTCACCCACAAACGCTCACCGACAAGCCCAAAACTCAATCGCAAATTGGCGTGTTGAAAGTTCTCGCTCAATTGCGTCAAAGCGACTACCGCCACAAACTGGCTGGGTGCGATTCCCACCAACTGGGCTACGAAGACCCAAATCACGGCTTGCAATACGTCGTCGAGCAGGTGGTTACGGTTGTCACTCCATTGCGTCATGTGTCTTTGCGAATGGTGTACCGCGTGCAAAGCCCACCACCATTTCCATTGGTGTTGTGCACGGTGCAGCCAGTAATTCACATTCAAGATGGAAAGTGCCGAAACCGGCGCTGCGTAAATGCGCCATGAGTAAGTCCATCAGGGGATCAACGCTAAAAAACAAACACAGGCGAAACAAGCCCAAACGGTGGATCAAGGTATAGAAAACATCGGTGCGCACCGCGAAACGATCGGTAACGGACTCGACCGGACGCCAGCGCTGTAAGGGGCCAATCACCGCCAACATCACTGCAATTTGCAATACGCCAATCAACAACCATCCCGTGGCGGCATATACATCTTCTAAACGGCTGGCCAAACCCCAGGCAAAAGCCAAAGGCTGAAAGACATTTTCAAACAAAACTTCTTGGGCAGAAGCAAAAAGATCGATCAGTGCGTCCATGCCGTGAATTGTGGGTGTTCTTGCAAAGTAGCGAAGCAAAGCCCTTTGGATTTCAGCCCTTCAATCAAGGGCTCTAGCACCGCCGGTGCCCAAGGATCTTTGCGCGACCAAATACCAAGATGCGCCATCAAAATATCGCCTGCTTTGATTTTGCGAAGCGCGTTTTGCAACAGCTGGGCGTTGGGGAATTTCTCGCTCGAGAGTTCATCGCCTAAAAATCCCGCATCCGCCCAACCCACATGGCCAAAACCACATTGCTTGGCGGCAGCTAGCAGTGATGGTGACGTCTTACCGCCTGGGGCGCGAAACAAAGACAAAGGTTTTTTGCCAGTGATCTCTTGCAAACGGGTGTTGGCGCGCTGAATTTCTGCGCAATATTGCTTAGCAGTCCAAATTGTGGATACGCCTTTGTTCGGACCAGCACTCGGCCTCATCTTCCAAGCCTCTGGCGCATGGTCAGCTTGCCAATACACATGGTCAAAGGTGTGGGATGCAAAAGCGTGACCTTCTTCCGCGCGGGCGCGCCACCAAGAAGCCCAGTGCTCCCCCAAAGTACCGTCACCCACTTGGGTGGGTTCATTGGCGGCAAAAAAAGTGACTTTGACTTGCTGACGTTTCAAAACATCTGCAATCAATGGCGCAATGCCCATATGGCCTGTGTCAAAAGTCAAATACACAGGCTTCGCGCAAAGCGCAAAAGCGTCAAGGCATAAACCCGCTAGAACGAACGTGACTAACTTGCGTTTAAAAACGCTTGGCATGGTCTAAGGTCCAAATACCGTGGGGGGATTTACCTACCTTGACTTGTCGAACCAACTTGCCAGTAGCCAGGTCAATCACGCTCATCTTTTTGATCCAACGCGAGGAGACCAGCAGCAACTTTCCGTCGGCAGTGACTTCCATACAGTCAGGACCACCTGGAGCTTTGAACTCAGCGACCGACTGCAAGGTGGTTAAGTCTATTTTGTGGATGGTGTTTGCGACACGGTTACTCACCAAAACGTGTCGGCCATCGCCCAAGGCCCTGAATGCATGTGCACCTTCACCTGTCGTAATTTTTTTGACCGATTTGGGCTGAGGACCCGACACGTCAAACACCTCAACACCGTCCGAACCAGTCAAACCTACCAACAGGTATTTGTCATCTGCAGTTCCAAAAACATCGGCTGGCATTTCTCCTGTTTTAATGCGCCACTTCAGAGTTTGCGTCGCCAAATCAACTGCCACCAATTCATTGCTGTCTTGCATGGTGGCATAGGCAATGGTGCTTTTGCTGTCTATCCAAATATGGCTGGGCGTTTTGCCAGAAGGAATGCGCTTGACCAAAGATAAATCGCTGCCATCCCATCGATAAATATCAATGTGGTTCAAGCGGTTGGCAACTGTGACAAACCACTTCATGTCTGGCGAAAAACGCAACTGATATGGGTCTAGGGTTTTACGCACAACGCGCTGCACTTGCGCAGTTCGCGGATCGATAAAAGTCAAAGAATCACCACCTGCATTAGCCACGATGACGGACTTTTCATCTGGTGTTAGATACAAATGGTGCGGCTCTTTGCCAGTGGGAATACGTTGCGTCACGGCCCAGGTTTGGGGGTCTATCACGCTGACATTGGCGTCTTGTGAGTTCAGTACAAATATCGGATTGGCTGCATGCGATAGCCATCCCATGAAAAGCATAGAAAAACCAAGTGCAAGTTGTATGAATATTTTTAACAAATTAATTCCTAAAAATTCTTGTCGCAAGTGTAACGAGCTAGCATTACGCTATGCGATTTATCCCTATTGAAAATGCTGAGATTGAAGTCGACTTGATCGATGTCAAAAGCAGGCAGCGCGCACCTATCGTTTTTTTGCATGAAGGCCTGGGCTCTATAGCGATGTGGCGCAGTCGAGGCAGCTATTGGCCACAGCTTGTCTGCCAAGCGACTAGACGCAATGGCGTGGTGTATTCAAGACGTGGTTATGGGCAATCCAGTTCTGTTGACGACGTGCGTGGCGCAAATCGCTTGCAGCCAGACTATATGCACCACGAAGCCTGGAAAGTTCTACCCGAATTGCTCTCCATTTTGAAAATTGATAATCCCGTTTTATTGGGCCATTCCGATGGGGCCACTATCGCGCTGCTTTTTGCTTCACGTTTTCCCACTTTAGCGTGTATCGCCATGGCACCGCATGTGATGGTGGAAGATATTTCCATATCTGCTATCAAAGCGGCCAAGCTTTCCTATGAGAGCGGTGACCTCATGAACCGTTTATCTAAGTTTCACCAAGATGTGGACTGTGCGTTTTGGCAATGGAACGATGTGTGGCTGTCTCCAGCTTTTAGGAGTTTTGATATTCGCAAAGCGTGTCAACAAATTACTTGCCCACTTCTCGCCATACAAGGCAGGCAAGATGCTTACGGCACGCTCCAACAAATTGAAGATATCGCACCTACTGGCCTTATCGAACGTCAAGTGGTTGAAAACTGCGGACACTCGCCCCACCGCGACCAACCAGACGCGACACTGGCCTATGTCACTGCATTTTTAGCGGACAAGGCTTGAAGTTCGTCAGGCGTTACCCAACGCCATTGACCAGGCGCCAAATCTTGCGGCATCTCCATAGCGCCAATTTGTGAACGATGCAGACCCGCAACCGAATTTCCAACCGCTAGCAACATTCGCTTGACTTGGTGGTATTTGCCCTCTGTCAAAGTCAAACGCATATGGTTTTGAGAAACTGCCTTACAGGCTGCGGCTTTGACAGGTTTGGGGGAATCATCGAGCACTACACCTTCCAGCAATCTAAGCACTTGTTTGTCGCTAATCGGTTCAGCTGTGCTTACCTCGTACACCTTAGGGACATGGTGACGCGGCGAACTCATGCGGTGAATCAAAGGGCCGTCGTCTGTCAGCACCAACATGCCGGTGGTATCTTGGTCTAGTCGACCGACCGCTTGCACCCCTTGAACAGCACTCTTTTGTGGCCGCTGACGCAACGGCGCTGGCAACAAGGTGTAGAGGCTAGGCCATGCAGATGGCTTGTGTGAACACTCGTATCCCGCTGGTTTGTGCAACAAAACATAGGCTTTGGCGTGATAAGGCCACAACACACCTTGCACGCTAAATGGCATACCTTCTTGCACGGGCACGTCGTAAGTGGCGTCATCACACGTCGCCAACCCAGGCCCAAGGTCCACCTGCACATAGCCTTGCTGGACCAGTCCCGCGCAAATACGCCGCGTACCAAAACCTTGTGAATAGAGAATGTCTTGCAGCTGCATAAGGGTGAATCCTAATGCGAGTCTCCTAGGTGAAAACTAGTGCTGTCTTGGGGCCAACACT
>RFTR01000075.1 GCA_009923345.1 Betaproteobacteria bacterium | reverse complement strand
GGCAACACCGCCAGCCAATTTGGCTACGCGCTCTTGCAGTTTTTCACGGTCGTAGTCGCTGGTGGCTTCTTCGATTTGCACGCGGATTTGTTTGACGCGGGCTTCGATGTCGCCAGCAGCACCAGAGCCGTCGATGATGATGGTGTTTTCTTTGCCCACTTCGATACGCTTGGCTTGGCCGAGGTCAGCCAAAGTGACTTTTTCGAGGGTCAAACCAACTTCTTCGGCAATGACTTTGCCGCCAGTCAGAATAGCGATGTCTTCCAACATGGCTTTGCGACGATCGCCAAAGCCAGGAGCCTTGACAGCCACAACTTTCAAGATGCCACGGATGGTGTTGACCACCAAAGTTGCCAAGGCTTCGCCTTCGACTTCTTCGGCAATGATCAACAAAGGACGGCCTGCTTTTGCAACGGCTTCCAATGTAGGCAACAAATCGCGAATGTTGCTGATTTTCTTGTCGAACAACAACACGAATGGGTTGTCGAGCAAAGCGGCTTGCTTTTCTGGGTTGTTGATGAAGTAGGGTGACAAGTAGCCACGGTCAAACTGCATACCTTCGACGATGTCGAGTTCGTTTTCCAAAGACTTTCCGTCTTCAACAGTGATCACGCCCTCTTTGCCGACTTTGTCCATGGCCTTGGCGATGATTTCACCAATGCTGTGGTCGCTGTTGGCAGAAATCGAACCAACTTGGGCGATTTCTTTGGTGGTTGTAGTGGCCTTGGTAGCTTTCTTGAGTTGCTCGATCAAAGCGTGCACAGCTTTGTCGATACCGCGCTTCAAGTCCATAGGGTTCATGCCTGCGGCGACATACTTCATGCCTTCGTGCACGATGGCTTGAGCCAACACGGTCGCAGTAGTAGTGCCGTCACCAGCGTTGTCAGAAGTCTTAGAAGCAACTTCCTTGACCATTTGCGCGCCCATGTTTTGCAATTTGTCTTTGAGTTCGACTTCTTTTGCAACGGACACACCGTCTTTGGTCACGGTAGGAGCGCCGAATGAGCGCTCGAGCACCACGTTACGGCCTTTAGGGCCGAGGGTGACTTTCACTGCGTTGGCTAGGATGTTGACACCCTCGACCATGCGTGCGCGGGCTTCGCCGCCAAAAATTACGTCTTTTGCTGCCATGTGAATTTCTCCAGAATTTCAATAAATGTGCGTGGGAAGTCTTAAGCGACTACGGCGAAGAGGTCTTCTTCTTTCATGACCAGCAACTCTTCACCGTCGACTTTGACGGTTTGGCCGCTGTATTTGCCGAACAACACGCGTTCGCCAACTTTGACATTCATATGCCCGAGGCAGTTTTGGTTTCGCTATCAATACGCTTGACGATCACGCGATCGGCGAGAGGACGAAGTTTCATTGCATCTCCAAATTGGAACTAAAGGATTTAAAAACACGGTGGTTACCGTTTCGGCAACCACCAGTTAGCTCATGGCGGAGTGGTAAACAACAGCGTTGTTAGCACTCTCATCCATTGAGTGCTAAGTTTAGGTCATCTCGGGTCGATTTCAAGGGGCAAGGTCGCAAAAGTGAAAAATTTAGGTAGAAAACCCCCTGCAAACGGGGTTTTGTGGCGACCGTATAGGCTTATAGCGGGACTAGGGCAACTCTAGATTCTCTTCAGGCGCAGACTTATCGCGCGGGCCCACCATGCCCAGTCTGGCTTTAAGCGACTGGGGTTGGCCGGTGATTAGTGCCGCGTAATTGGTGGTGTTGGACAAAACCTTTTTGACATAGTCGCGGGTCTCGTTGAAAGGCACGTTCTCAGCCCAAATGGCGCCCTCTACAACAGGGCCAGTCCCATCATTCGGTGCGCGCCAACGTCTCGAGCGGCTTGGACCTGCGTTGTATGCCGCCGCAGCTAGTGGCAAAGAGCCCTCAAAGCTGTCAAGGACCAACTTTAAATAGCCAGTGCCGATAGCGATATTAGTGTCGCGGTCTGTGATTTGGTCTGGGGTGAATCCGTTTAAACCAATCTTGCGAGCAGTCCAGCGCGCAGTCGCAGGCATGACTTGCATCAAGCCAGAAGCACCAACGTGCGATTTAGCGTCCATCACAAATCGGCTTTCTTGTCTAATTAACCCGTAAACATAAGCTGGGTCAAGGTTTATGGAACGTGTGCGTTGGAGGACGGCATCTTTAAATGGCATCGGAAAGCGTTGTTCCACATCTATCACTGCGCGTGTGCGCTCACTGGTATTGATGCACCGATCCCAAACTTGGTGCTCGCAAGCGAGTTGCGCGGCAGCCAATAACTCGCGGTCAGTCATCAAGCCGCTTTGTCCTTGGGCATTCACCAAATTGGTACCGTAGTTCCACTCCCTTACGCCTTCGGCACGCAAGCCCATGGCAATGGCGTACAAAGCTCTTTGCAAAGAAGGGTTACGTTTGGCGACTTCTAATTCTTCGGCTGTTGGTGCCGGCGGTTTTGAAGGCGTACTGACTTTGCGACCTAACTCTTCCAAAGCCAATTGTTCGTAAAACCCTTTAACGCCGGCGATGCTCTCCAGCAATGCATTTGCTTCTTGTTGTATCGCAGGTGTGATCTTTTTGTGGCTTAGCAATGCGCGGGCGTACCAATAAATCCAGGCAGGTTCTTTGCGCGCGTCAGGGCTCATCGCATGGATGGCGCTCTCCACCAAAGACCATTTGGGCGTGTTTCCCGCACGCAGAGCAGCGCGAACTTTCCAAGCCAGCATGTCGTCGTTCAAGTCTTTATCGTGGGCGACGCGAGCGTAATGGTCTAGTGCGTCGTCGTCCAAACGCATGGCGGATTGACGCCCGATGACACCCCATACCCAATGCCGCTCTTCCGTCGTGAGGTAAGGTTGCCATTTAGTGCGCATCAGTTTGGCGGCGACATCAGGGTCTTGCGAGGCTACACGTACTAGCGCCATCACCACCAACTCTTGTCGAACCTTTTGCGGCGCCGCAATGTTTTTGGCTAAAAACTGGGTGGCGTTGTTATGAATATCTTTGACCATAGGCGCAACTTGTGGTGCGACGATTTGCACTGCATTGCGCGCAGTGACAGGGCGTGTGTGCTCGACCATCAATCTGGCCTTGCGCCAAATATCTAGCGCGGTGAAGAACTTGGCGTCGTACAAACGGTCCGCAGCTAAAGTACATCCGTCATCGGCCTCGCGCATACCCATCCAATTGCGACGCACTTCGTCGGCCACCATCTTGCCAACTTGCGGGCCTTTTTGGATGAACTCGACGGTAAGGAAATAGCAACGCAGTTCACGGTCGTCGCGCATGCGGTAGTGCGGGTACTCAGACTCTAAAGTGGTCCAGTCGCGACGACTGCCCAACAGCAGTAACCAGTCGTTGCGAAGCCGGTCTTCTTGGTAGCTGCCTTCAAATTTGGTGAAAAAAGCGCGGATTTCTTGCGATGAAGCTTCGTCAAGTCTGGCCTTCAACTCCCAATAAGCGGCCCATGCTTCTAAGGGATGGCCTTTGGCTTGTGGTAGTAGGGCGGTTAAGCGTTTCTTGTCATTGCGCTTGAATGCATTGGCCATGTCTTGAATGACCACATCGGCTTTAGCGTCGGTCACCACAGTTGCCCCTTGCGCGGGAAGCAGGCAGGTAAAACTTACAAATAAAGCAACTAAAAATGACACAATGACACGGTATTTCATTGCATGATTATCTGTGGACAAAAAAACCTTACGAACCCAGCTCATTGAAGAGCGCTTAAATTTGCCCGACCGCTTGGCGCGATCAGACATGTTGCAACGCGTCATGCGTATTTGGTTGTTTGACAGACCCGATACCGTCATCGGTGCTTATTGGCCTATCAAAGGCGAGTTCGACCCACTGCCCGCCTTGCACCGCTGGAAAGAAGACGGCGAGTTGTCGGACCAACCGCATTTGCGCCGCATTGGCTTGCCCGTGGTCGACAAAGCCCACAAAACCCTCACCTTCCATGTCTGGTACCCCGGCTGTCCGATGGAAGAAGACGCTTACGGAATTCCCAAGCCCAAAGACACCGAAATCATTTTTCCAACCCTGTTGTTTGTGCCATGTCTGGGCTATGGTGCAGGCGGTTACCGCCTTGGCTATGGCGGTGGTTTTTATGACCGCACCTTGGCGAGCTTGCAACCCAAGCCTTTCACCGTAGGGCTGGGCTACACCCACGGGTTTTTGCCAGAACTGATGCCCGAGCCCCACGATGTGCCGTTAGACGCTGTGCTGAACGACAACGGCGTGGTGTGGCCGATCAGTTAAGTCGCAATGGCCCGCCCCAAATCTGCCAGCCACGAGCTCAGACGCGACGAAATCCTAGACATCGCCGCCCAATGCTTTGCCGACGCGAGCTACCCAGCGACCAGCATGAACACCATTGCAGCTGCGGGTGGTACGTCCAAAGCGCGGCTCTACCACTACTACGACAGCAAAGAAGCCATTCTGTTTGACTTGCTAGACCGCTACACCCAGCGCCTGCTTGCGCTCATCGGTGAATCGCAAGCGGTAGCAGAGCGTGGCAACTTGGATGACCGCGCCAGTCTGCATGCCTTGATCAAACGCTTTTTGCAAGAGTACGAAACATCCGCGACTCGGCATGTGGCTTTGCTAAGCGACACCAAGTTTTTGGGCGAAGAGCAACGCACGCTGATCGTTTCCCGCCAACGCGACATCGTCGCAGCCTTCACCCGATTCCTAAAACGCGCCTACCCCGATCGCCTAACCGCCACCAACCAAACCGCCATCACCATGATGCTCTTTGGCATGATCAACTGGACCTTCACCTGGCTGCGTCCCGCAGGGGCTCTGAGTTACGAAGCCTTTGCTGACGAAGTTGTTCGCTTGCTTGAAAGCGGATTAATTGGGGTCAGAACCTAATTAATTGGCTTTGGTTGTTTCGCTCCGTTCAACGGGTTGGGGGTAGGCAAGTTGGCTCCTCGCTTCGCTCTTGATGTCGCCAACTTGCCTACCCCCAATCCATTGAACTGCGGGTCGTTGGATGCAAAACAAAACCACCGACAATCCAGTTTTTCGCAAACGCCAAAGTTAGGAGACACCAATGACGACCAAAGCATTCGCCAGCCAAGCCGATTTGACCGACAAACAGATCAAGTTTGAGCAACTCAGTGCGCATTGCTGGGCGTATACCGCCGAAGGCGACCCAAACTCTGGTGTGATCATTGGCGATAAATACATCTTGGTCAGCGATGCCACGGCAACGCCCGATATGGCGCGCGACTTGATCAAGAAAATCCGTAGTGTTAGCGACAAGCCCATCAAATATGTGTTGCTGACCCATTACCACGCCGTACGAGTTTTGGGCGCGAGTGCTTATGCGGCAGAGGGCGCTACAGAGATCATCGCCAGCCACGGCACGCACAGCCTGATCGTCGAACGTGGTGCGCAAGATATGCAAAGTGAGATTGAACGTTTCCCCCGTTTATTCCGTGGCGTGGAAGGCATTCCTGGTTTGACATGGCCCACGATGGTCGTGGGTGACGGAAAACCCGGTCGCCAAGGCACTTTGCGTATTGATTTGGGTGGCGTAGTGGTCGATATTTGGCATCCTGGCCAAGGCCATACCCGTGGCGACACGATTGCATGGGTCGAAGCGGAAAAAGTTTTGTTCAGCGGCGACTTAGTCGAGTACGAAGCGGGTGTCTACACCGGTGACGCCCAGCTCGAAGAATGGCCCGCCACCTTGGAAGCCTTGCGCGCTTTAAATGCCGTGGCCATCGTTCCCGGACGCGGTGAAGCCATGAAGGGCCACGACAACGTCAACAAGGCGTTGGACTACACCAAGCGCTGGGTCGAAACTTTATTCAATTGCGGCAAAGAAGCGGCCGCCAAGGGCTTGGATTTGAAAGCCTCGATGGAGCTCACCCGCAAAAGCATGGACCCCGTGTTTGGCCATGTGTTTATCTACGAGCATTGTTTGCCATTCGACGTGAGCCGTGCCTATGACGAAGCCAAGGGCATTAAGAACCCCCGTATTTGGACGGCAGAGCGCGACAAAGAAATGTGGGCAGCTTTGCAGGCGTAATTGAAAACTACTTCTTCATTACCAAGCTTTGAACTATCCAAGCACGAAGTAGAGTTTGCGACGAATTACCCAGCAGCGATCCACTTTGAGCGATACGCGTAAATGTTTGGAGCGCGTCAGCCTGTCTTCGCTGGCGCTCTTTGAAACTGATGGTCGGGTTGAAAGTGGATGACTGCAACCACTTTTGAACAACTTCGCGCTGCGGGGCTTCTAAGCCGCCATAAAAATCTTCCAAGCGATTGAGCAATTGCTTGTTGCGATAGCGCATGCGTTTTTCTTCGCTACCGTCCATATAGTCTTCGCGCCAATCTTGATTGAGTTTGTCGTATTTCTTGCGGATACGTTGCAGCTGCGCGTCGCTCAATTGGCTAATCAGTTTGGTCGCCTCGGGTTCTACTTGGTGCAAAACAGCGATAAAACTGTTTTGCATCTCTTGCGTGACAGCACACACCTGATCAGCTTGGACGTCATGGGGTGCCATCGCGCGTACTCTTCTTAGGAGAGCGACGTACTCAGGCAGCTGGGTCTGTCGATGCCATTGGTGTAAATACCGCAAAGTGTCTTTGACCAAGGGCTTTTGCTTGTCTGTTAAATCGACATAACTGTCTAGCCACCAATAAGCGCGGATAATTCTCAAAATCAATGAGGACTTGAACATGACTGCGTTAGATGTGGTGATCATGGCAGCGGGTAAGGGCACACGCATGAAGAGCAGTATGCCTAAAGTTTTGCATACATTGGCCGGAAAGCCCTTGGTCCAGCACGTGATTGATACCGCGCACGCCTTGCACACGCGCAACACAATTTTGATAACCGGTCATGGCGCAGAGGTGGTAGAGCCTCTTTTGCAAAAAGCTTATCCGAACAAAGCATTGCAATTTGCCTTGCAAATGCCACAACTTGGAACAGGCCACGCGGTACAACAAGCTTTGCCATTTCTAGATGACGACGGTGTGGTGGTGGTTTTATCGGGCGATGTGCCTCTTACGCAAGTGGATACTTTGCAGGCTTTGATTCAAGCCTGCGATGGAAAAAACTTGGCCTTGCTCACCATCGACTTTGAAGACCCTGCAGGATATGGCCGTATCGTGCGCGGGTTGGACCACCAAGTCCACGGCATCATCGAACACAAAGATGCCGACGAGCTGCAACGTGAAATCAAAGAAATCTACAGCGGCATCATGGCCGTGCCCGCCAAGTGGCTCAAAAAATGGCTTCCAGAACTTAAAAACGACAACGCCCAAAAAGAGTTCTACCTCACCGATGTGGTCAAGATGGCAGTGCAAGACCATGTGCATGTGGTGGCACACAAAATCACAGACCCTGCGCAAGTCGCTGGCATCAACTCGCCTTTGCAATTGGCTGAGTTAGAACGCATCTACCAAACTCGTCAAGCCCATGCGCTGTTGGCGCAAGGTGTGCGCATCATCGATCCAGCGCGTATTGACTTGCGTGGTAGTTTGACTTGCAAAGAAGATGTGTCGATAGATATCAACTGTATTTTTGAAGGTCAGGTGCAATTAGGCGCTGGCGTAAACATTGGCGCCCACTGTGTGATTGCTAACTGCGTCATTGATGATGGTGCGACGATATTGCCTTTCACCCACATCGACGGTGAAACGCAAGGTGTGACTGTTGGCAAAGGTGCACGCATAGGCCCTTATGCCCGCTTGCGCCCAGGTGCGCAACTCGGTAGCGATGTGCATGTAGGCAACTTTGTAGAAATAAAAAACTCCACTTTGGCCGATGGCGCAAAAGCGAATCACTTGGCCTACCTTGGCGACGCCACCTTAGGTGAACGCGTGAACTATGGTGCTGGCAGTATCACTGCCAATTACGACGGTGCTAACAAGCACCGCACCATCATCGAATCTGATGTGCATATTGGAAGTAACTGTGTTTTGGTAGCGCCAGTCACCATTGGTGCGGGGGGCACGGTAGGCGGCGGTTCCACGATTACCAAATCTACCGAACCAGGCGCTTTGAGCGTTTCACGCGGGAAACAGGTGAGTGTGGCAAATTGGAAGCGGCCACAGAAGTCAAGCAAATAATTTCAAGAAAGAACCACCATGTGCGGCATCGTCGGCGCGGTCTCCAAGCGCAATATTGTTTCCATACTCGTCCAAGGCTTGCAGCGATTGGAATACCGGGGCTATGACTCGTGTGGTGTTGCGGTACATGCAGCGAGTTTGGGTGCTGCAACAGGCGGATTACAACGCGCTAGAAGTACAGACCGCGTATCTGAATTGATCGATCAAGTAGCCGCCGACAAAGTAGAAGGAGGCACCGGTATCGCGCACACACGTTGGGCCACACATGGCGCACCGGCAGTGCACAACGCGCATCCCCATTTCAGCCACGGCCCTGCTGATAAACAAAAAGAATCAGAAGGTCGTGTTGCCTTGGTCCACAACGGCATCATTGAAAACCACGACGAATTGCGTGCTGCATTGCAAGCCAAAGGCTATGTGTTTGTCAGCCAGACCGATACCGAAGTGATCGCCCATTTGGTCGATAGCTTGTACGCTGGCGATTTACTAAAGGCTATGCAATCTGCGTTGCCGCAATTGCACGGCGCCTATGCCTTAGCCGTGTTCCACAAAGACGAACCGCATCGCGTGGTCGGTGCACGTGCAGGTTCGCCGTTGATCTTGGGCGTTGGTCAGTCGCATCAAGAAAATTTCCTAGCAAGTGACGCAATGGCTTTGGCAGGCGTGACTAACCAAATCGTTTACTTAGAAGAAGGCGACTTAGTCGACTTGCAGTTAGGCAAGTACGTCGTGTATGACCGCAGCACGAAAGCAGTGACGCGCGAAGTCAAAACCGTCAACGCGCACACCGGTGCAGCAGAGTTA
>RFTR01000074.1 GCA_009923345.1 Betaproteobacteria bacterium | reverse complement strand
AGGATAATTTTTTCAACTCTAGATTCCCAAGTGCTTGCGTCTTCTGGCAAAGACTGAAAGATCGCCGAGTGTTCACTGTCAATAGGTATGAGTGTGGCGCCGCCCTGCTGCACTGCCTTCAAAAAAACGTCGGCGCCCACCACCAAAGCTTCTTTGTTGGCGAGTAATAACCGCTTGCCCGAAAGCGCTGCAGCAATGCATGCTTTAAGTCCTGCTGCGCCAACGATGGCTGCCATCACGCTATCGACTTGAGGGTGTGATGCAACTTCCTCCAAGGCTTGAGGACCAGATTGCACACGAATACCAAGGCCGTGCGCATCTAATTTTTCTTGTAACTGCTTGGCAGCATCAGCATGGGCCATCACCACCATAGATGGTTTAAATTGCACACACTGTTGCAACATCAGGTCTACCTGAGTCGCACCGGTCAATGCAAATACTTCAAACCGATTCGGGTGACGAGAAATAACATCCAACGTGTTCACGCCAATGGACCCCGTAGATCCCAAAATAGTGATGCGCTGGGTTAGAGAATTATGGGTCGCGCTCATACAAGAGATTGGGACAACATCATCGCCAAAGGCAAGGTGGGTAATAAAGCATCGACACGGTCTAATACGCCGCCATGGCCTGGCAGCAATTGGCTACTGTCTTTAACACCTGCTGTGCGCTTGACCATGGATTCCACCAAGTCGCCGACGACGCTCATGGCTGTTAGAAACGTGATGGACACTAAAAAATAAACCCATCCATGGGCATAGAGCAAACTGTAAATACTGGGGCTGTCAAATAAAGCCATTTGGTCAGCCCAGACCCAGGCTAAGGCCAAGATCCAAACGGCGCATGTGCCACCCCAGACGCCTTCCCAACTTTTGCTGGGACTCAAACTTGGCGCTAACTTTCTACGCCCCAATGCTCTGCCAGCAAAATAAGCTGCAATATCGGCGATCCAAACCAAAACAAAAACAGACAACATGTAGTTGATACCCACGCGCTTGGCTTGAAAAATAGCCAACCAACAAAGCCAAAGCGCAAGCGTTCCGCCAATTAATTTGATGGCGATATGCACCGAACTCCAAGCAGCCAAGCCACCTCGCAACATCCAAGCGCCCACCAAAACCCATAGGGCACCAGCACAAGCCCATACGTTGGGCGTGGCGTGAAGCGGTAATTCAAATAATTTCCAAGAACCTAAACAAAGCATTACACAGACCAAGCCAAGTCCTAAGGACCGCGCCATACCCAGCCCCATCAATCGGCCCCATTCCCAAGCGCCTGCGGCAATTAGTACCAAGGTCAACCAAGCCAGCGGTTCAGGGGAATCGGCAAAGAAAGCAGGCAAAAAAATTGCCAATAAAACCAAAGCCGTGATGATGCGAAGCTTGAGCATGCAGCCTAGTCTTAGACCGCCATGATTTCTTGTTCTTTGCTCGCCACTACTTTGTCGATATCTGCAATGTGTTTGTCGGTGACTTTTTGAATGTCTGCTTCTGCGCGCTTTTGTTCGTCTTCTGATGCGAGTTTGTCTTTGACGAGTTTCTTCACAGCCTCATTGGCGTCGCGGCGTAAATTGCGCACTGCAATTTTTGCGTTTTCGCCTTCGGTGCGGACTACTTTGGTCAATTCTTTGCGGCGCTCTTCCGACATGGGCGGCATAGGCACGCGAATCAGCTCACCCATAGACGATGGATTGAGACCTAAATCGCTATCGCGTATGGCTTTTTCGATTTTGGCCGCCATGGATTTCTCCCAAGGCTGTACGCTTACTGTGCGCGCATCTAACAACGACACATTCGCCACTTGGCTCAAAGGAACCATGGCGCCGTAGTAATCCACTTGCACGTTATCTAACAATGCAGGGCTAGCACGGCCCGTACGAATTTTGGTGAGGTTATTGGAAAAAGAAGCGAGCGACATGTCCATTTTGGATTCAGCCGTTTTTTTAATGTCTGCAATGCTCATCATTTACTCCTGATGCAAGTTCGATTAGACATGGACCAATGTGCCTTCGTCTTCACCCAGCACTACACGGCGTAGCGCTCCATTTTTGAAGATAGAAAACACTTTGATAGGCAATTTTTGGTCGCGACACAGAGCAAACGCCGTGGCATCCATGATGCCGAGATTTTGACCGATCGCGTCATCGAAACTCAATTGGCTGTAGCGCTTGGCTGCAGGGTCTTTTTTAGGGTCTGCAGTGTAGACACCATCAACCTTGGTAGCTTTCAAAACCATCTCAGCGCCGATTTCGGCGCCACGCAAGGCCGCCGCTGTATCTGTTGTGAAAAATGGGTTACCAGTACCCGCAGCAAAAATAACGACCTTGCCCTCTTCCAAATACTGCAAGGCTTTGGGGCGCACATAGGGTTCCACCACTTGGTCAATGGCAATCGCCGACATGACGCGCGCAGTCAAGCCTGCTTTGTTCATCGTGTCAGCCAAGGCCAATGAATTCATCACGGTCGCCAACATTCCCATGTAGTCGGCCGTCGCGCGGTCCATACCTACTGCCCCTCCAGCAACACCTCTAAAAATATTGCCGCCACCAATCACGATCGCCACTTCAACGCCCAAGTTGATGACCTCTGACACTTCGCCGACGATACGTACGATGGTGGCGCGGTTGATACCAAAAGCATCATCCCCCATCAATGCTTCGCCCGAGAGTTTGAGCAAGATACGTTTATAGGCCGGCTGGGGTTGGGTCATATAAAAATCCTAAGTGGTGGCAAATTTTTATGGGTGAACAAGACGTAAAAAAGGGGGCCATTGCCCCCTTTTCCATTACGCTGATTGTTTAGCGGCAGCGACTTGGGCGGCCACTTCGGCAGCAAAGTCATCCACCTTCTTCTCAATTCCCTCGCCCACCACATACAAGGTGAAAGATTTCACCGACGTGTTGGCAGACTTGAGCATTTGCTCAACCGTTTGCTTGTCGTTCTTGACAAAGGGTTGGTTGAACAAAGAAACTTCTTTGAGATATTTTTGGACGGATCCTTCGATCATCTTGGTCGCGATGTCAGCAGGTTTACCCGACTCTGCTGCTTTGGCAGTAGCGACTGAACGCTCTTTTTCAATCAGTTCAGCAGGAACGTCTGCACTGGTCAATGACACTGGCTTCATGGCAGCTACGTGCATGGCTACGTCTTTAGCAGCAGTTTCAGCGCCTTCGTATTCAACGACCACACCAATGCGTGTTCCGTGCAAGTATGTGCTCAAGGCGCTGGCGCCTTCGAAACGCTTGAAGCGACGAAAACTCATGTTTTCACCGATCTTGCCAATCAAACCTTTGCGCACATCTTCCAAAGTGGGGCCAAAGCCGTCTTGGCTATATGACAAAGCACCCATGGCCTCCACGTTGGCGGGGTTGTGATCGACGATCAATTTGGCAGCAGCTTGTGCCATGGCCAAGAAACTGTCGTTCTTGGTCACAAAGTCTGTTTCGCAGTTAACTTCTAACAAAGCACCTTTGTTGCCAGCTAGAAAACTGGTGACAACACCTTCAGCAGTCACGCGGCTAGATGCCTTGCCAGCTTTGCTTCCTAGTTTAACGCGCAACAACTCTTCGGCTTTGGCCATGTCGCCATCAGCCTCAGTCAAAGCTTTTTTGCACTCCATCATGGGGGCGTCTGTTTTGCCCCTTAATTCAGCAACCATGCTTGCGGTAATTGCAGCCATGTATTTCTCCGTATCAATAAATAGTTTTTGTATTGGGTTTCAGTTATGAAAAAGGGGCTAACGTGAGCCCCTTTTAAAAATCAAGCTCGTTTTTACTCTGCCACTTCAACGAATTCGTCAGCGCTCTCAGCAGCCACCGCTTTGACAACGTCGTTCACTGCGTTTGCACGGCCTTCCAAAATCGCATCGGCAATGCCGCGTGCATACAAGGTCACAGCCTTGGATGAGTCGTCGTTACCTGGAATGATGTAGTCGATGCCTTCTGGCGAGTGGTTAGAGTCCACCACACCAATCAATGGAATACCTAATTTTTTGGCTTCCAAAATCGCAATTTTGTGATAACCGACGTCGATCACAAATATTGCGTCAGGCAAAGTAGCCATGTCTTGGATACCGCCAATGTCTTTTTCGAGCTTTTCAATCTCGCGTTGGAACATCAATTGTTCTTTTTTTGACAGGGCATCCAAGCCGCCTTCTTGCTGGACTTTCATATCTTTCAAACGCTTGATAGATGTTTTGACCGTTTTGAAGTTGGTCAACATGCCACCCAACCAACGCTGGTCAACGTAAGGAACGCCAGCGCGCTTAGCTTCAGCGGCGACGATTTCTCGGGATTGGCGCTTGGTACCGACCATCAAAATGGTTCCACGGTTGGCGGACAACTGCTTAGCGAACTTGGCAGCTTCTTGGAACATCGGTAACGATTTTTCCAAGTTAATGATGTGAATTTTGTTGCGGTGGCCAAAAATGAATGGGGACATTTTTGGGTTCCAGAAACGGGTTTGGTGTCCGAAGTGGACGCCGGCTTCTAGCATTTCGCGCATAGTGACTGACATAGATTTGCTCCAAAGGTTAAGTCTAAAATGCAGTTCTTGATTACTACAAGATCTCTAAAAAGAGAACTTATAGAAACACCTTGTGTGAACTGATTCGAGGATTGGTTTCACGAAAAAGCACATTAAAGTGGCGCTAATTTCGCAAAACCTCTAAATTCTAACATAGCCAACAAGAGCATTGCCCATGAAAATCGCCGTGATCGGTGCAGGAGTGGTTGGCATCACCACCGCCTACGAACTAGCCATGCAGGGCCATGAAATCAAGGTCTTTGAGCGCAACAGTTCTGTCGCACAAGAATGTAGTTTTGCGAATGGTGGCGTGATTTCTCCCGGTTATGTCACCCCATGGGCCAAGCCAGGCATGGCTTGGTCTGTACTTTCTCAATTGGGCAGAAAAAATGCCCCAGTGCGAATTTCTGGTCTTGGTTTGGCTGAAATGGCGTGGCTTACCAAGTGGTGGCGGGCTTGCGACAACAAGACCTTTACGCGCAACAGAAAAAACCTTCTAGACCTTTCACTTTACAGTCAGCAACGAATGCAGGAGCTGACCAAACGTTTGCATCTCGACCATGACCGCTCACAAGGCTATATGGTGCTTATGCGAAGTGAGCGCGAACGAAAATTACTACAAGCGTCGATAGATCTCATGCGGGCTGAAGGCCTTGATCTAAAAGTTCTTTCGCCCTCTGAGGCCACAGAAATTGAACCCGCGCTCAATACAGCAGAAACCAAACTTGTAGAGGCCCTGTATTTTCCCAACGACGAAGTTGGTAACTGTCGTGAGTTTGCTTACCTACTTAAAAAGGAAGCCGAAGATTTAGGCGTTGAATTCGAACTCAACGCACACGTACAAAATTTATCACCAGACCTTCCCCACACGATTCGGTTGTCTTCCCAAGACAAGGGGCAAAAATTTGATGCAGTTGTCGCGTGTACAGGACTTGCCAGTGCAGAGTTGCTTAAGCCTCTAGGCATCAAAATTCCATTGATGGCAGTCCATGGTTACTCCATCAGCGCTGCAGTTCGTGAACCTTTGGACGCACCACGCAGTGGGGTCATGGATGAGCGGTACAAAATTTCTATCACGCGCTTGGGCCAACGTGTGCGCGTGTCTGGCTCAGCCGAAATAGGTGGCGACCCCAAAAAACATCGGGAGCAAAACATCAAAACCCTTTTCGATGTCTTGAACGATTGGTTTCCAGGCGCTGCACGCACACAAGAAAATGTGCAGATCTGGAAAGGTTCTCGCCCCATGCTGCCCGATGGCCCACCCTTGGTCGGGCCCAGTGGCGTGAAAGGCGTATGGCTCAATTTAGGCCACGGCTCTAGCGGTTGGGCGCTTTCCTGCGGAAGCGCGAAAGCCGTTGCCGATATGGTGTCTCAGCACCGTGCAGAAATCGATATGCAGGGCTTTGACTTCCAACGGGTGAAGTGACTACTTTCTAGGTTTTTTGCTTTTAGGGCCAGCGCTTTTTTTCATACCCGCTTTGCCGTTGGTTTTAGAGGCGCCGCGTAACTTAGAAGATTTTTCAGAGTCCCTGACAAAAGGTTTTTTGGCAGAAGACTTGAACTTCACCGCACCCGCATCGGCTTTATCTTTGCCAAAACGTACCGTTAATTCTTCGTCATCTCTGACCAATCTAAAGTCGATCTTGCGGCCATCTAAATCCACACGGCTGACTTGAACACGCACACGCGACCCAATGGCATAACGGATACCAGAACGCTCACCACGCAACTCTTGCCGCGCTTCATCGAATCGGAAGTATTCACCACCTAGCTCCGTGATGTGAACCAAGCCTTCCACGTACATCGCATCTAAAGTCACGAACAAGCCAAAGCCCGTCGCAGACGACACCACGCCGCTGTACTCTTCCCCCAAATGCTCACGCATGTATTTGCACTTCAGCCATGCTTCCACATCTCGACTGGCTTCATCCGCTCGGCGTTCATTGGCACTGCAATGCAATCCAGCGGCTTCCCAAGCTTGTTGGTCAGCGGTAGTTTTAACTTTGATGGAAGGGGCTGTTTCTGGTTGACGCACTTTAGAAGCCAAACGGCGCGCCAACTTTGCGTGCGCCTCTCCTGGCGTTGGCAATACGGGTAGTTGGTAGCGTCGCTTTTCTAAGATAGCTTTGATCACCCGATGCACCAACAAATCTGGATAACGACGGATAGGACTGGTGAAGTGCGTATAAGCCTCAAACGCTAAGCCAAAGTGGCCGCTGTTGAATGGCGTGTAAATCGCTTGCTGCATAGAACGCAGCAACATGGAATGGATTTGCAAGGCATCAGGACGCTCTTTTGTCGCCTCTGCAATCGCTTGGAATTCTGCGGGTTTGGGGTTATCAGAAATATTCATTCCGATGCCTGTTGCCTTTAGATAGTTGCGAAGCGTTTCTTTTTTCTCAGGTGTGGGGCCTTCGTGCACGCGGAACAAGCCAGGGTTCTTGCTTTGCAAAATAAAGTCTGCGCTACACACATTGGCTGCAAGCATGGCCTCTTCAATTAACTTGTGCGCGTCATTACGAACACGCGGAACGATTTTTTCAATGCGTCCACTGTCATCACAGACGATTTGCGTTTCCGTCGTTTCAAAATCGATCGCGCCTCTGGCTTTACGCGCTTGCAACAAAGCACCATAGACATCGTGCAAATTAATCAAATCATTGATACGGTCTTTTCTGCGAGAAGCCTCTGGGCCACGCGTATTCGCCAAGATAGCAGCCACTTCGGTGTACGTGAACCGCGCATGGCTATACATCACAGCCGGGTAAAACTGATAAGCATGCACTTCACCCGTTGTGGTGATCAACATATCGCACACCATGCACAGGCGTTCAACTTCCGGGTTGAGCGAACACAAGCCATTGGATAGTTTCTCAGGCAACATTGGAATCACACGGCGCGGGAAATAAACACTGGTGGCACGGTCGTATGCATCAATATCTATCGCACTGCCAGTCTCCACATAGTGGCTCACATCTGCAATAGCAACCAGTAAACGCCAGCCTTTAGAGCGACCTACTTTGACCGGTTCGCAATACACCGCATCGTCAAAGTCGCGCGCGTCTTCACCATCAATAGTGACAAGCGGAATGTCGGTTAAGTCAACACGGTTCTTTTTGTCTTGGCATACCCGGGTCGTCGACCTCGCCCAAAACTTCTTTGATACGCCCCACCGGCTGGCCATACAAACTAGGCGGCTCTGTCAATTCAACCACCACGACTTGGCCGACTATTGCACGCGCTGTTGCACCTTTGGGGATCAATACATCTTGACCATAACGCTTGTCTTCAGGTGCAACTAACCAAACACCGCTTTCTTGTAAAAGTCTGCCGATGATGGGTTGCGTAGATCGTTCCAAAATTTCGACCACGCGGCCTTCAGAACGTCCTTTGCGATCGAATCGCACCACTCGCGCCTTGACACGGTCACGATGTAAGACAGCACGCATCTCGTTCGGTGGCAAATAAATATCGGGCAGGCCGTCATCACGTTGCACAAAGCCATGTCCATCGCGATGACCCGAAACAGTGCCTTCAAACTCTTCCAGTAAACCACTGGTTGGTGAGGTATGTTTGATAGAATTCCTTTCTTTCCTGAAAGCCCAGGTGGCGGAATTGGTAGACGCACTAGTTTCAGGTACTAGCGCTGCGAGGCGTGCTGGTTCGAGTCCAGTCCTGGGCACCAATCCTAAATGATTTATGCGTCAAATCGGCGACGCAATCAAATCGTGACCTTGCGTTGAAACAACTTTAGCGCGCGTAAATTCACCCACTTTCAAAATCTTGCTGATCTTTTCAGAAGGCAGTAAACGCACCACACCATCAATCTCCGGTGCTTCTGCGTAACTTCTTCCAACACCGCCTTTTCTGCCGTTTCCTGGCGCAGAATCGATCAGAACTTGCAAGGTGTCGCCTACCCTTTGTGTCAGTTTGTTAACAGAGACTTGCTCTGCAACCTTCATAAATTGGGCAGCACGCTCTTCTCTTACAGATTGGGGCAACATGCCAGGAATAAGGTTGGCCGTTGCACCCTCGACTGGGCTGTAAGCAAAGCAACCTGCGCGATCAATTTTGGCTTCACGCATGAAGTCGAGCAAATGCGCGAACTCTTCTTGCGTTTCGCCAGGAAAACCTGCAATAAAGGTGCTGCGAATAACAATTTGCGGACACATCTCTCGCCAGCGCTGAATGCGTTCTAAGTTTTTTTCACCACTGGCCGGGCGCTTCATGCGCTTCAACACATCGGGGTGACTGTGTTGAAAAGGCACATCTAAATAAGGGAGTACATGGCCAGTGGCCATCAATGGAATGATGTCGTCAACGCTCGGATACGGATAAACATAGTGCAAACGAACCCAAGCGCCATAGCTTTGCGCAATGTCGCCCAATGCTTTGGCTAGTTCTAGCGTTTTGGTTTTAATGGGCTTGCCATCCCAAAACCCAGTGCGGTAGTGCACATCGACACCATAGGCAGAGGTGTCTTGGCTGATCACCAACAACTCTTTGACGCCACTTTCAAACAGAGCATGCGCTTCTTTCAGCACATCGCCAATGGGGCGACTCACTAA
>RFTR01000073.1 GCA_009923345.1 Betaproteobacteria bacterium | reverse complement strand
TGCCAACAACGTCTGTTCTGCCGTCGAATATTTCCGCAAACTCGGCGGCAATGTGGGTGTCGCTGGCATGGTGATCAACAAAGACGATGGCACGGGCGAGGCCAGTGCATTTGCAGAGAAGGCAGGAATTCCGGTATTGGCAGCCATTCCTGCTGATGAAGATATTCGTCGTAAGAGCGCGAGCTACGAAATCATTGGAATCCCTGGCACCCAGTGGGGACCGCTGTTCGAAGATCTTGCGACCAACGTTGGCTTAGCGCCGCCAGTGCGACCCAAGCCACAAACACAAGATGAATTACTCGGCCTCTTTAGTGCTGACACCGTTGGTCGCAATGTCGTCCTCGAGCCAGCCACTACCTTTGACATGATGGGTCGCCACGATTTGGTCAAGCCAAGTCTGGAAGTGGTGTACGACGAGGCCTAAATATGGCACGCACTATTCCCATCCAACCCGCAGCACCTGAAGGTCTGCAAACCACCGCGCTTGAAGGTGACGGCATGGGCTGTCACGCTGGAGGCGAAACTTTGTTGGCTGCTGCCAAGCAAGCTGGCAAGTCAGAGATCTTGCAGCAATATGCACAAGACTATCCACGCAATGCAGCGGCGGGGCCGCACGACCAACCGCAAAGCATGTGCCCTGCATTTGGTTCTTTGCGCGTAGGTTTACGCATGCGCCGCACCTCGACTATTTTGTCTGGCTCTGCATGTTGTGTGTATGGATTGACTTTCACATCGCATTTCTATGGCGCCCGCAGAACCGTGGGCTATGTGCCATTTAACTCGGAGTCGTTGGTCACAGGCAAGTTGTTTGAAGATATTCGCGACGCCGTGCATGCTGAAGCCGATCCAGAAAAATTGGATGTGATCGTCATCATCAACCTATGTGTGCCCACGGCTAGTGGTGTGCCTTTGCAGTTGTTGCCCAAAGAAATCAACGGCGTTCGGATCATCGGTATCGATGTGCCTGGTTTTGGTGTGCCAACCCATGCGGAAGCCAAAGATGTATTGACAGGCGCCATGTTGCGTTACGCCAGACAAGAGGTCATGTCTGGCCCTGTGCAAGCTCCCAAAGGTGGCAGAAAAGATTTGCCGACTGTTGCATTGCTCGGCGAAATGTTTCCTGCAGACCCTATGGGCATTGCACAAATGTTGGCTCCAATGGGCCTTGCTGCCGGACCTGTAGTGCCTACACGTGAATGGCGCGAGTTATATGCCGCGCTAGATTGCACAACGGTTGCAGCCATTCATCCTTTCTACACAGCCACAGTGCGTGAGTTCGAAGCGGCAGGGCGTCCCATCGTGGGCTCTGCCCCTGTTGGTGTTGAAGGCACCAACGACTGGTTGCAAGCGATTGGACAGGCTAGTGGCATTGCACAAGACAAGATTGATCTCGCACGCAACCAAACATTGGCTGCCATGCGCGGCATTCTGGGTGCCAAGCCTATCCAAGGACGCATCACCTTGAGCGGCTACGAAGGCTCTGAATTGTTGGTAGGCCGTTTGCTTGTGGAGTGCGGTGCTGATCTGCGCTACGTAGGATCAGCCTGTCCTGCAACACCATGGAATAAAAACGATGCCGATTGGTTAGCGTCTAAAGGCGTGCAAGTGCAATTCCGTGCTTCGCTTGAACAAGACCTGGCAGCTGTGCATGAATACAAACCACAGTTGGCCATTGGCACAACACCTATCGTGCAAAAAGCCAAAGAAGCTTCGATACCAAGTTTGTATTTCACTAACCTTATATCTGCCCGTCCATTGATGGGCGTTGCGGGTGCCGGTTCCTTGATTCAAGTGGTGCAAGCCGCTATCGGTAACCAAAGCCGTTTCGATCGCATGAAAGATTTTTTCGGTCAAACAGGCATGGGCCACGCCAGCGGTGTTTGGCAAGGTGTGCCACAAGATAGACCGGAATTCAAAGCAGAAACCAAGCGCCAACTTGAGCGTATTGCCAAGAAACGCAAAGCCGAGGAGATGGGCTGATGCTAGTACTGGACCACGATCGTGCAGGCGGCTACTGGGGCGCTGTGTATGTATTCACCGCTATCAAAGGCTTACAAGTGGTCATCGATGGCCCTGTAGGTTGCGAAAACCTTCCTGTCACCTCGGTGTTGCATTACACCGATGCACTGCCACCGCATGAATTACCCATAGTGGTTACCGGATTGGCAGAGGAGCAGTTGGGACGCGAAGGCACTGAAGGCGCCATGAAACGCGCGCACGCCACGCTAGACCCCGAGTTGCCAGCGGTTGTGGTGACAGGTTCGATTGCAGAAATGATTGGCGGCGGTGTCACACCAGAAGGCACAGGTATTCAAAGGTTCTTGCCTCGCACGATTGACGAAGACCAATGGCAATGCGCGAATCGCGCTATGTACTGGTTGTGGTCTGAATATGGTTTGAAGAAAGTGCCTGCACGCAAACCGTTTAACGAACGTCCAGAAGGTGAAAGACCCCGCGTCAACATCATTGGACCAAGCTACGGCACTTTCAATTCACCCAGTGACTTAGCAGAAATCAAACGCTTGGTGCAAGGCATTGGTGCGGAAGTGAATATGGTGTTTCCATTAGGAAGCCATTTGGCAGATGTTTCGCGTTTGGTCGAAGCCGATGTCAACATCTGTATGTACCGTGAATTTGGTCGCATGTTGTGTGAGGCGCTCGACAGACCTTATTTGCAAGCCCCTATCGGTTTGCACAGCACTACTTTCTTTTTGCGCAAGCTCGGTCAGTTGTTGAACCTTGATCCAGAGCCATTCATTGAGCGCGAGCGCCACACCACCTTGAAGCCTTTATGGGATTTATGGCGCTCTGTCACGCAAGACTTTTTCTCGACAGCGAGTTTTGCTGTTGTCGCTGGTGAGACCTACGCACGAGGTTTAAAGAATTTTTTAGAAGTCGAGATGGGTTTGCCTTGTAAGTTCAGTGTGTCAAGAACTGCGGGCACTAAAACAGACAACCAAAACGTCAGAGCAATGTGCCATCAGCAAACACCGCTCATCATGTTTGGCAGCTACAACGAGCGCATGTACCTCTCTGAGATTGCGAGTGGTTCACCGATGCGCGCTGCATTTATTCCTGCATCGTTTCCAGGGGCAGTGATTCGTCGCCATACGGGCACACCCTTCATGGGTTACAGCGGTGCGACCTATGTGATCCAAGAAGTGTGTAACGCCTTGTTCGATGCCTTGTTCCATATCCTTCCCCTGGGAACTGATATGGACAAAGCAGAAGCCACCCACGCGCGCGGTGTCACACCGCCCAATACATCGTGGACGGACGAAGCTCAAGCCCTGTTGCGTGAATTGGTGCAACACCAACCTGTGTTGGTGCAGATTTCTGCAGCCAAGCGCTTGCGTGATTTGTCTGAAAAGTTGACGCGTCAAGCTGGTGAATACAAGGTCCATATTGACTATGTCCAAGCTGCAGCTAAAGAGCTAGGGCTCGGAGCGGTTGCAGCATGAAGGCAGTGAATTTTTTGCAAAAAGAAGTTTTTGCAAACCCAGAATGTCGTGGCATGTCGCTGCGGCTACTCAAGTTGCGCGGGTTGAGCGCAGCAATGGCCGAGAGGTCAATTTGTGAAGGAGCAGTCTTATGTCACAACGGACATCCATATCCGGTTTGACGGACGAAGAGGCTCAGGAATTCCATGCGTTCTGGATTCAAGGAACAGTGGGCTTTACGGCAGTAGCTGTGTTAGCGCACGTCTTGGTCTGGGCATGGCGTCCCTGGTTCTAACGCCGTTTTCTTTCATTTGATGGAGTAACACCTATGTCTAACGCCAGTCAATTTGATCAACAGCACCCACGTGCTGACGAGTCGCAAGCTTTTTGGACAATTTTTGTTCTTGGTTTCATAGTTTTTTTCACGATTGCGTCCATAGCGTCATTGCTGGGAATCAATTGGAGAAATTATTTACCCGGAGCCGAAAGTACAGACGGTTTATTTGCTGGTGTGAAGGCCGCGGTCTACACCTTCATGTCACACATCACTTAGGAGAAGAAATATGTGGCGCATTTGGAAACTATACGACCCATTAAGGGCGATGGTCGTTCAAGGCATTTTCTTGTTCGGACTGGCTGCAATGATCCATCTGATCTTGCTCAGCACCAACAAGTTCAATTGGCTCGACGGCCCGAAAAAAGCAGGTGCAACATCGGCGCAAAACGCTCCCATGCCATCACCCGTACCCGCAATCAAGTCTTAAAAATTTGTGTTGCACCCAGATGGGGGCTTAAGCCTAGCGAGGGCTTCCATCTGTTTTTAGAGTTCATTTTTCCTAGTAAGGGGCGCGATCATGTCCATGCTCAGTTTTGAAAAAAAATACCGAGTCCGAGGCGGGACGTTGGTCGGCGGTGACCTATTCGATTTTTGGATAGGACCTTTTTATGTTGGCTTCTTTGGTGTTACCACCATCTTCTTTTCATTTCTAGGTACGGCTTTGATCTTGTGGGGCGCTTCACAAGGACCGACCTGGAATCTTTGGCAAATCAGTATTGCGCCTCCTGATCTGGTTTATGGCCTGCGTATGGCTCCGCTTTTAGAAGGTGGTTTGTGGCAACTCATCACGGTGTGCGCACTCGGTGCCTTTGGCTCTTGGATGATGCGCGAGGTAGAAATATGTAGAAAGCTCGGCATGGGTTATCACGTGCCATTTGCTTTTGGCGTGGCGATATTTGCATTTTTCACTTTGAATGTAATTCGCCCCGTGTTGTTAGGTGCCTGGGGGCATGGCTTTCCGTACGGAATTTTTAGCCACCTAGATTGGGTGTCTAACGTGGGCTACCAATATTTACATTTCCATTACAACCCAGCGCACATGATTGCGGTAAGTTTCTTCTTCGCTACGGTCTTTGCGTTGTCATTACATGGCGGCTTGGTTTTGTCTGCCACCAATCCACCTGCTGGCGAAGTTGTGAAAACACCAGAGCATGAAGACACATTCTTCAGAGACTCGATTGGTTACTCGATCGGTACCCTAGGTATCCATCGACTTGGACTGTTCTTGGCACTGGCTGCTGTTCTTTTCAGCGCACTATGCATTGTGATCAGTGGACCTTTCTGGACACGTGGATGGCCAGAATGGTGGGGTTGGTGGCTCAACATGCCTATTTGGAAATAAGGCAGGAGAATTTAGATGCAATATCAAAATATTTTCACCACAGTGCAAGCTGTTGGTCCGACGCACCATGGCGTTGAACTTGGTCATGGCAACAGCCCAAGAACGGGCGAGCCCTACATTGAATATTGGCTAGGCCGCATTGGTAATGCACAGCTAGGCCCCATTTATTTGGGCGGCTTAGGCATTGCATCGATCATGTGTGGATTAATTGCGTTTGTCACTATCGGACTCAATATGTTGGCTTCGGTCAACTGGAATCCAATCCAGTTTGTGCGTCAACTTTTCTGGTTGGCACTGGAGCCGCCTGCACCTGGCTATGGACTGAGCATTCCGCCTATGAACCAAGGGGGCTGGTGGTTGTTCGTCGGATTCTTTTTAACAGCGTCGCTACTTTTGTGGTGGGCCCGTATGTACCGCCGCGCGCGTGAACTTGGCCTAGGCACGCATATTCCTTGGGCTTTTGCTGCAGCCATTTGGTTGTATTTGGTATTGGGTTTGTTCCGTCCCATTCTGATGGGTTCATGGGGCGAGGCCGTGCCTTACGGAATCTTTCCGCACTTAGATTGGACCGCTGCTTTCTCTTTGCGCTACGGTAATCTTTTCTACAACCCGTTTCATGCTTTATCCATAGTTTTTCTATACGGCTCTGTCTTGCTATTCGCGATGCACGGTGCCACCATCTTGGCAGTGGGTCGTTACGGGGGTGAGCGCGAGATTGAACAAATCGTAGACCGTGGTACGGCTTCTGAGCGCGCCGCATTGTTCTGGCGTTGGACCATGGGTTTTAACGCGACGATGGAATCTATTCACCGTTGGGCTTGGTGGTTCGCAGTGTTGTGTCCACTGGTCGGCGGTATCGGAATTTTGTTGACTGGCACAGTCGTCGACAACTGGTATCTGTGGGCGGTGAAGCATGGTGTTGCGCCTCCTTACCCTGCCGTGTTCCCAGAAGTGGTGGATCCAGCAACCTTGTCAGGAGTGAAGCCATGAAGAAGTCACAACTACTGCTGAGTGCAGGACTAGCGTTGCTTGTTTTATTAACAGGCTGCGAGCGTCCGCCAATAGACTCTGTGCAACACGGCTTCCGTGGCACTGGCATGGTCCAGGTTTATAACCCACGCACGATGGAATTGAAGGCTGAAGAAAACGTTGTGCCTCCCTCACTACCCGCATTACCAGGCGATGGTCCCAAAGCAGGGCAAGTCTATAAAAATGTCAAAGTTCTGGGCAATTTGAGTGTGAATGAATTCACCCGACTCATGTTGTCTATGACGAGCTGGATTGCTCCTAATGAGGGCTGTGTTTATTGTCATAACCCAGCCAACTTGGCAGAAGACACCAAATACACCAAGGTGGTTGCACGACGCATGATAGAGATGACGCGACATATCAATGCGGATTGGAAATCTCACGTGGCTGAGACGGGTGTGACCTGTTACACCTGCCACCGTGGTAATCCAGTGCCAAACAATATTTGGTTCAAAGAGCCAGAGCAAGCCAAGGGTGCCGATTTCATTGGCGATCGCGCAGGGCAAAACTTGGCAGCTGATAGCGTCGGCAGCTCTTCGCTTCCCAGCGATCCATTCACACCATTCCTTTTGGGCAATCTTGATATTCGTGTCAATGGAACCACTGCGTTGCCCAATGGCAATCGCCATTCCATTAAACAAGCGGAGTGGACGTATGGATTGATGACCCATATGTCAACCGCCTTGGGCGTGAATTGCACCTATTGCCACAACACCCAATCGTTCTCGAATTGGCAGGGCAACCCGCCACAGAGATCAACCGCTTGGTATGGCATACGCATGGCGCGTGATCTCAACAAAGACTATATGGAGCCGTTGACCAGTGTGTTTCCAGAGCACCGTTTAGGACCTACTGGCGATGTGCCCAAGGCTAACTGCGCAACCTGCCACCAAGGCGCTTACAAACCCTTGTTCGGCCAATCCATGCTCAAAGACCATCCGCAACTCGCAGGACCTGGTACTGGTTTAGACAAAACTACGTTGGCTAAAAAGTGATGCGCTGACATCATGCTAATGCCCGTCAAAGCGTATGTGCCAGAAAAAATATTTTTGGCACAGCCACGCGGGTTTTGTGCAGGTGTCACGCGTGCGATCGATATCGTCGATCGCGCGTTAGAAAAATTCGGCGCGCCTGTCTATGTATTCCATGAAATCGTACATAACCAATTCGTAGTAAATGAGTTGCGGGGCAAGGGCGCTATTTTTGTAAATTCCTTGGACGACATCCCCGAGAATAGTCTCACGATATTCAGTGCGCATGGTGTGTCGCAAGAAGTCAGAAACATTGCAGATAGCAAGTTATTGCGCGTGATTGACGCTACGTGCCCTTTAGTCACCAAAGTCCATATGCAGGCGCAACGCTACGCAAAAAAAGGCTTTGCCTTGGTCATGATTGGCCATCCTGGGCATGAGGAGGTAGAAGGCACCATTGGTAGCGTTGATATTCCTGTGTACTTGGTCAGCCAAGTCAGTGATGTTGCAACGCTCAGCTTAGGTGCGAAAGATCCCGTCGCCTACGTTACGCAAACCACCTTGAGCATGGACGATACCCGCGACATCATTGACGCACTCACGCAGCGTTACCCGCATATTGAAGGTCCGCATGTCGACGATATTTGCTACGCCACACAAAACCGGCAGACGGCTGTGCGCGCCTTGGCTGAGCAAGTCGATATGGTGTTGGTGGTGGGGGCGCGCAATAGCTCTAACTCCAATCGGCTGAGGGAAGTTGCAGCCAGTCAAAACATACCAGCCTACTTGGTTCAAGACGAAACAGAATTACAACCTTCTTGGTTATTGGGTGTTAGCAAAATTGGTATTACTTCTGGGGCATCCACACCAGAAATTCTGGTGAAACGCGTTGTCGATGCTTTGGCGAAAAACACATCGCAACAGGTTATTGCTTTGCCTGGCGTCCAAGAAGACGTCGTGTTTCGACTCCCGCTCGAGCTAGCTTAGAGCGGGTCGGTGCACATGGACCAAGGCACCCGCCCAGAGCAAGCGCCCATCTCTGGCGTTGTGGTAGTTTTATTGGTCGATTTCCTTGCCTCCAATAAATCATGGGGTTGGATGAAATTGGCGCAAGGTGCATCCAACCTAAAGCACGCTACAGGACTCTTATTTTCAAAAGTGATGGGAAGCGGCCACGACGGTGGATTTGGATTGCGTCCAAGTTCCACGCACCAAGGTTTGGTCTTGCTGTTCGATTCGCTCGAGAATGCCCAAGCATTTTTAGAAAGCGATATAGCTGTCCAATACAAACAGCATGCGCGTGAATGGTGGAGTTCCACTTTAGTGATTGACAGCAGCCGCGGTGAATGGAATGCGCAAAGTTGGGCCCCCACCGACTTAACCAAAGAGGGCCTAGCAGACTTATCCAAAGACAGCACCTTGGTCGCCACCTTGACACGCGCCAGTATTCGTCCCGCCAGTGCGCTTGCTTTTTGGCGCTATGCCCGGCAATGGGCTTAGGCGAAGCGCCATTGGTACGCCAATGCACTTTCAGTGTGTGGCGTGATACGCAATCGATGTTGCGCTACGCCCAAGGCGGTGCCCATCGCACAGCGATACAGGCCGCCTATAAACACACATTCTTTTCTGAATCCATGTTCGTGCGTATGCGTGTGCTGTCGATGGCTGGGGTTTGGAAGGGCGTTTACTACCCACACCAACCCGTCACAGCTGCATTAGAGGTGGCCCATGCGTGAAAAACATGTGGTGGTGGTGGGTGCTGGTATGGCCGGGTTGGTGAGCGCCTTGTTGTTGTCACACCAAGGCGTGAAAGTCACCGTAGTAGACAAAGCTACAGCAGTGGGAGGAAAAATTCGGCAACTGCATCCAAACGGTTTTGCGGTTGACAGTGGTCCTACGGTGTTCACGATGCGCTGGGTGTTTGACGAAATATTCTCTGCTGTC
>RFTR01000072.1 GCA_009923345.1 Betaproteobacteria bacterium | reverse complement strand
GAAGTACGTGCCGCGCTCTACACAAGTCTTGCTAAGCCCAAAGCAGCCTTGAGTGAAATTGATGCGCAGTCGCAAGCATCCTTGAGCCAGGCAGCGCATGAGTTGGTACACGAGCAATATGCTTTGTATAACGATTCCCTCATGCCTGCATTTGCCAAAGCAGGCGTGCGCATTTTGTCGCACAACGAGCGTAACGCCGAACAGCGTCATTGGGTTAAAAATTATTTCGAGCGTGAGGCGCGGCCATTGCTTCTGCCAGTGGGCTTAGACCCCGCGCATCCGTTTCCCCAAATTGCCAACAAATCCTTGAATTTCATTGTCCGCTTGTCTGGCAAAGACGCTTTTGGACGCGACAACGAAATCGCGATTGTCAAGGTTCCACGCAGTCTCCCGCGGGTTATTCAGTTACCTGAAAAAATTTCTGGCCGCCGTTTGTTGTTTGTGTCTATTTCTAGCGTGATACGCGCGCATTTAGAAGAACTTTTTCCTGGCCGTGTAGTGGGCGAGTTTTCGCAATTCAGAGTGACGCGCCATTCTGATTTGGCAGTGGACGAAGAAGACGTGAAGAACTTGCGTACCGCGCTTCGACATGGTTTGGTGCATCGCAACTTTGGCCAAGCCATTCGTTTGGAAGTATCTGAAGGCTGTTCCCAATACTTATCAGATTTTCTGTTGCACCAATTTGAATTACCTCTGACGGCGCTATACCGCGTGCATGGCCCTGTGAACTTGGTCCGATTGAACCAGTTGATTGATTTGATCGATCGTCCAAAGTGGTTGTTCCCGCCTTATTACCCAAGTTTTCCTAAGCAATTCAAAGTCAACACCTCTATCTTTGAGCAATTGCAATCAAGCGATGTATTGATTCACCAGCCCTATGAAAGTTTTGATGGCGTCTTAGCTTTTCTGCGTGAAGCTGTTCGCGACAAGCATGTCTTGGCAATCAAACAAACCATTTACCGTACCGGCGCCGACTCTGAACTGATGGAGTTGTTACGCGAAGCAGTACAACGTGGCAAAGAAGTCACGGTTGTGGTGGAGTTGAAGGCACGCTTCGATGAAGAGGCCAATATCAATTGGGCAGAAAAACTCGAATACATAGGCGCACAGGTGGTGTATGGCGTGGTGGGATTAAAAACACACGCCAAGATGTTGTTGGTATCGCGCCGTGAAGGCCGAATGATCCGTCGCTATGCACATCTTTCGACCGGTAACTACAACCCCAAAACAGCCAAGCTCTATACCGACCTGAGCCACTTGACAAGCGACGCCAAAATCACGCAAGACGTAGAGACAGTCTTCAACTTGCTGGCGAACCAAAGCAAAATTCCAAGGCTCAACAAGATGATGCTTGCGCCATTCCATTTGCAAAAGAATCTGATTGAATTGACCAGGCAGACGACGCAAGCGGCGCATGAAGGTCAAAAGTGCCGCATCATATTGAAGATGAATACCTTGACAGACGAGAGCTTGATGGAAGCTTTGGTGCATGCAGGGCAAGCTGGTGTGCAAGTCGATTTGATTATTCGTGGCGCTTGTATGTTGCCTGCGCAAAGACCAGGGTTTACTGACAATATCCGCGTACGCTCCATCATCGGGCGGTTTTTAGAACATTCACGTGTATTTTATTTTTCAGCTGGTAAACATGAGTCTTTGTATTTGTCCAGTGCTGATTGGATGAATCGCAATATGTTGCGCCGTGTGGAATTGGCTTGGCCGGTGGAAGATCCCAAGCTACGCCAACGCATATTCAACGAATGTTTACAAACCTATCTACAAGACTGTGTAGATGCTTGGGTGATGAATGCCACTGGACAATATGTCAAAGCAACACCACCTAAATCACGCAGCGCAACGCCCAAGGTTTATACAAGTGCCCAACAACAACTTGTGGCGTTGTATGGCGGATCTAAAAATTAAGCAGGTTGTTTGACGCGGGCAGCTTGCGTGAAAGCAAATGCCCAAGGCGTCTTTTGCCAAGAAATAACTTCTTGGCGTAATAAATGAACAGACTGCGGATAACTTTCTATCCAATCAGCATCTGCTTCTAAGGTAAATGTTTGTGTTTTGTCATGGCAGAAAAATTCCAAGCCATCTTGGTCTGGATTTTTACGGGCATGGCACAAAATAACCGATAGGCGCAATGCGATGAGCATTTTGACGAACTCAGCTTCTTCAAAATCTGCTTCTAATTTTCTTAACTTACCGCGATGCCCTAAAACAAGCAGACTCAAGCGTTGCAACTCTTGCATGCTAAAGCCCAACAAGTCTGCATTTTCCAAAATATAGGCGCCGTGTTTGTGGTAATCACTATGAGAGATCGCAAAGCCCACTTCATGCATTGCAGCTGCCCAACTGAGTTTGCGTTTTAGCCGCTGCACCACATGATTTTCGTTCTCGGAGTTCGCAATGGCTTTGCTAAATAACTGCAGGGCAACGCGGCTCACGCGTTGGCTTTGCGTGTGGTCAACCGCAAACTTTTGTGCCAAACGTTGGACAGAAATATCACGAACATCGGTGGCTTGGTCGTCGCGCTCCACCATTTCGAATAAGACGCCTTGACGCAAAGCACCTTGCGCAACTTGGAGGGTTTCAATATCTAGCAGCTGCATCAAAGCACGCAATACACTGGCGCCGCCACCAATCACTGCGCGACGGTCCTCTTTTAAACCTTGAAACCGCAGATGGTCTACATGACCAGCACGCACCAATTGTTTGATGAGCCAGTTCATGCCGTCGATGCTGACTTCTCCTGCTGGCCAGCCCTCTGCTTGTAAAACATCTGCGACAACACCAACCGTTCCAGATGCACCGTAGGCGGTGTCCCATTGAGAGCGGGGGTATTTTTCAAGCGCTTCTTCTAAAACTGCTTTGGCCGCAATCTCGGCTTTGGAGAAGGCCTGTTCGGTTAATGCGCCATCCGAAAAATATTTCATTGACCAAGCCACGCTGCCTACGCGGAATGAGCCAGTGACATGGGCTTGCAAGTTTTGCCCAAGCACTAGCTCGGTAGAGCGTCCGCCAATGTCTATCACCAAACGACGCTTGTGGTCTGTAGGCAATAGGTGAGAAACCCCTTGGTAGATCAAGCGCGCTTCTTCGCTGCCAGAAATAATTTCAATCGGAAAGCCTAATATGTCACGCCCGCGTTTGATGAAGGCTTCGCGGTTTTTGGCTTCGCGCAGTGTTTGGGTAGCGACCACGCGCACCTGTGATTTTTGAAAACCAGCAATACGTTCAGCAAAGCGCGCCAAGCATTCCCAACCACGTGCCATAGATTCTTGCGAGAGGTTTCTGTTTTCATCGAAGCCACTGCCTTGGCGCACTGTCTCTTTGAGATATTCGATGCGTTGAATTTGACCGTGTTCGTAACGACCGATTTCTAATCTAAAACTATTGGAGCCTAAATCGATGGCTGCCAATAAAGTGCCTTGCTTCATATTTTGATGGTACTGTGAACCAGTGATAAATTTGTGTCGATTCTAGAGGCTCTCAAACGTTTACGCGGAGCTACAACCTGAGGGCATTGATAAACTGAGTCCTATGCAATCTCCATTAGCACTTTGTAACCTTCGCGTCATCGAACTTGGGCAACTGATCGCTGGCCCATTTGCCGCTAAAACTTTGGCAGATTTTGGCGCAGATGTCATCAAAATTGAGCCCCTCACAACAGGCGACCCTTTGCGCAAATGGCGCTTACTCAAAGATGGCACATCGGTGTGGTGGCAAATCCAATCGCGTAACAAACGCTCTATCGCCTTAGATTTAAAACAGGCCGAAGCACAAGACATTGTTCGGCAACTCGTCAAAGATGCCGATGTCTTGATAGAAAACTTTCGCCCTGGTGCTATGGAAGGGTGGGGCTTGGGGCCCGATGAACTGTTGGTGATCAACCCCAAGCTCATCATGTTGCGCATCAGCGGTTACGGACAAACAGGCCCTTACCGCGACAAGCCTGGCTTTGGCGTGGTGGCTGAAGCGATGAGCGGATTGCGCCATCTCACGGCCGAGCCAGGCCGTGTGCCTGTGCGTGTAGGTGTGAGCATTGGTGACACCTTGGCATCACTACATGGTGTGATTGGTATCTTGCTAGCTTTGCATGAACGGCACACTAGCGGTAAGGGGCAGGTGATCGACGTCGCTTTGTACGAAGCAGTTTTTAATTGCATGGAAAGTTTGTTGCCAGAGTTCAGTGCGTTTGGTGCGGTGCGTGAAGCGGCCGGTAGCGCTTTGCCTGGCATCGCGCCTAGTAATGCCTATAAATGCCAAGACGGTGGTTATGTGCTGATAGCCGGCAATGGCGACAGTATTTTTAAACGGCTCATGCACACCATGGGGCGTGATGATTTAGGCTTAGACGCGGATCTTGCAGACAACGCAGGCCGCGTGAAGCGCGTAGAGGAAATTGATGCCGCCATTGGAGCGTGGACTGCAACGCTCACTGTTGCACAAGTGCTAGAACTACTAGATGCTGCCAGTGTGCCAGCAGGTCGCATTTATACCGTTGCAGATATTGCAGCAGACCCCCATTACCAAGCGCGTGACATGATTTTGCAAACGGTGATGGCAGATGGCAGCACATTGGCGTTACCAGGCATTGTTCCTAAGCTGTCTCGTACACCGGGCTCGCATCGCCGTAATGCACCAGAAATTGGTCAAGACACCGATGCCGTATTGCAAGGCATAGGTTTAACTGCAACGCAAATCAAAGCCCTGAAAGACATGGGCATTGTTCAGTAGCACGCTGAAACCCCTAGCTAGTCGAGTAATTACTAGATGTTGATACCAGCAGCCTTGACTAACTGTGCAGCAGACGCAGTTTCGCTGTCGAGATATTTCTCAAACAACTGACCAATGGCGTGATGCCTTCAAAGTCTTTGAGTGTGTCGTAACTTAGCTTGGGGAAACAAAGCCAGATTGACCAAGTGCCCCGAGCTATGCACTAGCAAGGTGTAACCATCAGCAGCTGCCTTGGCAACCAAGGCTGTGCCAGCGGTTCCGCCAGCGCCCGTTTTGTTGCCGATGACGTTATCTCCTATAAATTAAGGATTAAAAACAATACGGCGTTTTGCGCCGCCTAAAACTTCTTTGTAGACGCGCAATGCTTGGTCTAATCCAAAAACTGCATCCGGTGTGACTTGGAAGGGCTGCAAGCTGCCAGCTTCAAAACCATCATGCATGGCTTGTATCAACGCGTTGGTATGAACGCAATCAAGGGCTAATGTATCAATACCCACATAGGTATGCATTCCTCGATAAAACGTGAAGATATCGAAAGGTACTGGGCGTTCAATCGTTGCGATAAAAATTTGTGTGGCGCCTTTGGCCATGGCAAGGTTCGATGCTTCAAAGTAAGGACTACCGACCGTGTTGAAAACAATGTTGGCTCCTTTGCCTCCACTCAGTTGACGAATGGTCTCAGCGACTTTACCCAAAGATGCATCGACATAGTGCACACCTTTCACGCGTTTGTCTGATGGAGCATCGCCTCTTTGTAAGGCAATCACAGAAGCGCCCGCTTGCGCGGCCAGTTGCACTGCGGCTTGTCCAACCTTGCCATTGGCGCCCAACACCGCCACGGTTTGTCCTGCTTGCGGCAAACCACTACGGCGAAAGCCTTCATAGGCCGTGATGAAAGGCACACCAATCGAGCCCGCTTCTTCAAAACTCAGGCGCTTGGGTTTTTCACGCAAAGCGGCTTCAGGCAGAACCAGCCAGCCGGCATGTGAACCATCACGCGTGATGCCAACATCTCCGCCTGATCCCCAAATTTCTTTGCCAACCCAGTTGGTTGGGCCTTCGACCACCACACCTGCATAGTCGCGACCTGGTATGCGAGGAAATACCGCTTGTGGCATCAATCCCAATGCAGCTTTGACATCGCTGGGGTTTACGCCCGCGCTACGCACACGCACCAAAGCTTCACCTGCTTTGTATGCGGGTGGGTCTTGCGCGACGATTTGCGGTGCCAATGCATCTGCATTAGCTACTTTGGCAAGAACACGCACGGCTTGCAGTGTTTTTTTATCTGCTGTCATGAAAAACGCTCTTTGGTGAATCGAAAGAAATTGTGTGAATCAAAAAAACCTAGAAGTCAAAAGTCAAACGTCAATAGTTTGAAGTCTATTTACGAATTGGTAATTGAAGCATGGCACGCGCCTCACTTGGTGTGGCCAATTCGCCCCCCAAGTCATGGATGATGCGCTTGGCCTTGGTCACCAACTCGGCGTTACTTTTTGCTAGAACGCCTTTTTCCAAATAGATGTTGTCTTCCATGCCCACGCGCACATGGCCGCCCGCACACATGGCAAGTGCTACAAATTGGAATTCAAAACGGCCAATACCAAACGCAGACCAAATAGCGCCCGCGGGCAACAAGCTTCGCGCATACATCAAGGTTTCGGGCGAGGAATTGAAACCATACTTCACGCCTGTCACAAAGGTCCACAAACCAGGTCCTTGCAATGTGCCGTCAGCTATCAAGTCGCGCGCCAGGTGGATATCACCTGAATCAAATATTTCTAACTCAGGTTTGACGCCAGCTTCGCGCATCACATTCGCCATGATGCGCACATTGCGCGGCGTGTTGATCACCACATCGGCACCTGAATTCATGGTGTTCAAGTCAAGCGAACAGATATCTGGTTTTAAAACGCGAATGTGCTCTACACGCTTTTCGGGAGCCACGAGTGTTGAGCCTGCTGCCGCGACACGTGGGTCGTCATGGCTAGGAATAAATCTGCCACCTGGGCCTGTGGTGAGGTTGATGATGAGTTCCGCGTTGCCGCGTCGCACTTTGTCAAACACTTCGCGGTAGTGCTCTAGCTCCATCGAAGGTTTGCCAGTTTTAGGGTCGCGCACATGGATATGCACAGCCGCAGCACCAGCTTCGGCAGCAGCTAAACACTCGTCTGCAATTTGAGTCGGGGTGATGGGCAGGTGGGGCGTCTGCTCTGGCGTAGTGATATTGCCCGTGACAGCGCATGTGAGAAAAGTTTTTTGGCTCATGGCTTTTTTAAATGTGTGATTAAAGATGCCTACCGCCATCGACCACGATGCGCGTGCCGGTGACATAACGCATGGTGGTAGCGCAGGCTTGATGCGTTTGAGTGGAATGGTGCCCGCGACTTTTTCGTTGAAGTCAGCGCCACGGCCTGGCACAAAGGTGGAATCAACGACACCCGGTGAAACTGAGATAACGCGCACGTGAGGCGCAAAGGCTTTAGCCAATGCGTCGCCGACCACATCAATACTGGCCTTGGCTGCAACGTAAGCCAAGTTGCTACCCGTGCCTGTGAAGCCTGCAATAGAAGAGATGTTGACGATCAAACCGTCTTCAGACTTTTTAAGCAAAGGTATAAAGGCACGGATTGTTGACATCACGCCGCGAAAGTTGACTTTCAAAATATCGTCGATCAAGTCGTCGGTGAGTGCTTCTAAATCTGCTGCTGGAACTGGCTTGGTGTAGCCAGCGCTGTTGACCAAGATGTGGACCACGCCGCATTGCTTTTCAATCTCAGCGGCAACACTTTTGAGTGCTTGGCTGTCCGTGATGGGCGCTTTGAAACACAGGTGACCAGTACCAGGAAGAGCGGCAGATTTAGCGGCAGCAGACTCGGCGGATTCTGAGTTGTAAAGCAAAACACAGCGTGCACCCAAAGTGGCGAGTCGTTTGGCCGTGGCCAAACCAATGGCGCCAGTACCGCCGGTAATAACCGCGATACGTCCTTGGAGTGAGTCTGTGGGTGCAAAAGTAGAGGGCATGAGCTGGCTTCAAAAAAGAGTGGAAATCCGATTTTTATCGATAAAAATAGTGGTTTTCGAATATTATCGATGAAACCTCGACCTAGTTCACAAAGGAAATCCCATGCTAACCGTCACTGAAGCTGCGATGCGCAGCTTTGCCAATGCTTCAGACCCTCGCATGGGCGAGGTAATGGCTTTGTTGGTCAAGCATTTGCACGCTTTCGTAGCCGAATCCAAGCTCACCAAAGAAGAGTGGATGCGAGGTTTGACTTTTCTGACTGCCGCAGCAGACATCACCACCGAAGAACGCAATGAATTTAGCTTACTGTCGGATGTGTTGGGCATTTCCTCTATGGTCGACGTGGTGTCACAACCTGTGGGTGGAACATCTAGTAGCGTCTTAGGCCCGTTCCATAACCACGACTCGCAGTTGCAACCCAATGGCGTAGATTTGACCAACGGCCAAGCGGGCGAAAGAACTTGGTTGCATGGACGAGTTGTAGATATAAGTGGCAAACCTGTCGCCAATGCGGAGCTAGATTTTTGGCAAAACGCAGACAACGGTTTATACCCAGCGCAAGACCCATCACAAGACCCGCATAACCTGCGTTGCAAAATCCATTGTGAGGCCGATGGCAGTTTTGAATTGCTGACGATTCGCCCACACCCCTACACCGTTCCCACCGATGGCCCCGTCGGCGCGATGTTGGCAGCGGCTAAGCGGAGTATTTGGCGCCCAGCCCACTACCACGTCATCGTCAGCGCCCCTGGCTATGTGGGCTTGGTGACCGAACTGTTCCCAGCAGGATCTGCCTACATAGACAACGACACCGTGTTTGGTGTGCGCGAAGGTTTGATTGTGGATTTCAAACCTTGCCAGAATGCAGAAGTTGCCAAGCGCTATAACTTACAAGAGCCTTTTAATGAGGTGCAGTTTGAGTTTTGTTTGGTGAAGCAAAACTAATTTTATAAACAGGAGACAACCATGAAAACTATGAATCAATTTATGCCCGCATTCAGGATCTTCACCGTGTCGGTGCTGGCCGCTATGTTGAGCGTTACTGCTTCCGCCCAAAGCGATTGGCCCAAAGCCAAGCCTGTCACCCTCTTGGTGGCTTTTGCGCCTGGAGCTTCTACTGACATCGTGGCGCGCTCTCTCACGCAAAAATTATCTGAAATTACCGGCGGCAATTTCATCGTCGAAAACAAAGGCGGGGCGGGTGGCAATATCGCCACCACCCAAGTCAAACGCGCTGCAGCAGATGGCTACACGATCTTGGTTCATAGCGTTGCGTTTGCAGTGAACCCATCTTTGTATGCGGACGCAGGCTACGACGCCATCAAAGATTTCATGCCAGTTGCCTTAGGCCCTAAGACGCCCAATA
>RFTR01000071.1 GCA_009923345.1 Betaproteobacteria bacterium | reverse complement strand
CTCACCTCGCCAGGTAGGGTGGCGGTAACCCGAAATTGCTGCTTGACCTAACCCGAAGCACTGGGCCCTTACGCGCATCTAGGATGCCCTTGAAACCCCAAAGCGGGAATTAGTCCGAACCAGCAAAGCCTTTAATTATAGCCAAAAACTCAATGCGCGCCTTGTTCCAGGAAACGCTGGGCGTCCAAAGCCGCCATGCAGCCCGTACCGGCGCTGGTAATGGCTTGGCGGTAAATGTGGTCTTGCACGTCTCCGGCAGCAAAAATGCCAGGCACGCTGGTCATGGTGGCAAAGCCTTGCAAGCCGCTGCGGGTGATGATGTAGCCGTCCTTCATGTCAATTTGACCGGCAAAAATGTCGGTGTTTGGTTGGTGTCCGATGGCGATAAAGCAACCTTGGAGCGATATCTCGCGGGTCGCGCTGTCGGTCGTGCTTTTGAGGCGCACGCCCGTCACGCCAGAGGAGTCGCCCAACACTTCGTCTAAGGTGCTGTGGGTTTCTAGGACGATTTTTCCGGCTGCTACTTTTTCCATCAGCTTGTCGATCATGATCGCCTCGGCCTTGAATTTGTCGCGACGGTGGACCAAATGCACTTTGCTGGCGATATTGGACAAATACAGGGCTTCTTCGACCGCGGTATTGCCGCCACCCACAACGCAAACCACTTGCTCGCGGTAGAAAAATCCGTCGCAGGTGGCGCAGCCAGAGACTCCGCGGCCCATAAAAGCCTCTTCAGACGGGAGGCCCAAATATTTGGCGGAGGCGCCTGTGCACAAGATCAATGCGTCACAGGTGTAGGTGCCGCTATCGCCCGTGAGGGTAAAAGGGCGCTTGGAAAAATCAACTTTGTTGATATGGTCGAACACGATTTGTGTATTGAAACGCTCGGCGTGTTGTTGAAAACGTTGCATCAAATCAGGGCCTTGCACGCCATGGACATCCGCGGGCCAGTTATCGACCTCGGTGGTGGTCATCAATTGGCCCCCTTGGGCCATACCCGTGATCAAAAGTGGTTTTAAATTGGCGCGGGCTGCATAAACAGCAGCGGTATAGCCCGCAGGGCCGGAACCGAGGATCAAAACTTGTGCGTGTTGGGTGGAAGACATGAAAAAAGTGCTTTTCTGAAGAGACAATCAACCTTTGATTGTAAGAACCCCGCCTAAGCCCTTATTAGTGAGGGGATGGCCCTCGGGTAAGCTTCGCTTCCAGACATGACTTATTCGCTCCACACCTTAAACAACGACCGCCGCGCCGACTCCCCCGATGGCGATCTTAAGCCCACAGGCCTTCGCCGCTTTGCGCAAGAAATCGCGCTGACAGCGGGTTTTGTGTTTATGACCTTCTGGTTGCTGGCGCTCTTGACCCATTCGCCACAAGACCCTGCTTGGAGCACATCGGGCGCTGGCACGGGTGTGCACAACTTTGGCGGACGCTTCGGTGCTTGGCTAGGCGATCTGAGTTATTTCTTGCTCGGTTACTCGGTCTGGTGGTGTTATGCCGCGGGATTGGTGTCATGGTTGGCCGCATTGGCAAACCGACTGCGTGAAGACAGCGATTCGGACGCAGATACCGCTACCGAAAACCACAGTTGGCGACACTCGCGTTTTGCGTTTTGGGCAGGCTTGGCCTTGTTGTTGATATCTAGTGTGGGCTTGGAGTGGACGCGCATGTACCGCTTTGAAGCCAACTTGCCTGGACACATAAGTGGTGGCGTGCTGGGTTATTTGGTGGGGCCTTTTAGTTTGCAATGGTTGGGCTTTAACGGTTCGGGGCTGATATTTATTGTGTTCGGTGTGGTCGGCGCATCCTGGGTGTTTCGTTTCTCATGGAGCCAGACTGCGGAAAAATTAGGTGCATTGATAGACGGTTGGATAGAAGCGTGGCGTGAACGCAGAGAGCGCGAACAAGATTTGGCTTACGGATTGGTGGCGGCGCGTGAGCGCGAGGAAATCGTTCATGTTGAGCGCGAAGAGATTGAAGAGCTTCCGCCCATCACCGTTGTGATAGAGCCTGAAAAGATGGAGATGCCAAAAAGCGCAAGGGTTGCCAAAGAACGCCAAAAACCTTTGTTCAATGACATGATGGATTCACGTTTGCCGCAAGTAGATTTGCTCGATGGTGCGGTCGCAAGGCAAGATACCGTCTCTTCCGACACGCTTGAAATGACGAGCCGCATGATCGAGAAAAAGCTGAAAGACTTCGGCGTAGAAGTGCGGGTGGTTGCCGCGTCGCCAGGTCCTGTGATTACGCGGTATGAGATTGAACCTGCCACGGGCGTAAAAGGCTCACAAGTTGTCAACTTAGCCAAAGATTTGGCGCGTTCGCTCTCATTGGTCTCGATACGCGTAGTCGAAACCATTCCCGGTAAAAACTACATGGCTTTGGAATTGCCCAATGCCAAACGCCAAACGATTCGTTTGAGCGAAATTTTGGGCTCTGATGTTTATAACGAAGCCAAGTCCATGCTCACCATGGGACTGGGGAAAGACATCGTAGGCAACCCCATCGTTGCAGACCTCGCCAAAATGCCGCACGTGTTGGTTGCTGGTACCACGGGCTCAGGTAAATCGGTGGGTATCAACGCGATGATTTTGAGCTTGCTCTACAAAGCCGAAGCGCGTGATGTGCGTTTGCTGATGATCGACCCCAAGATGCTCGAGATGTCGGTTTACGAAGGCATTCCCCATTTGTTGGCCCCCGTGGTCACCGATATGCGCCAAGCAGCGCATGGCCTCAATTGGTGTGTGGGCGAAATGGAAAAACGCTACAAGCTTATGAGCAAACTGGGCGTGCGCAATCTCTCAGGCTACAACGCCAAAATCGATGAAGCTGCCGCGCGTGAAGAATTCATTGACAACCCATTTAGTCTGACACCTGAACAGCCTGAGCCTTTGCAACGCTTGCCACACATCGTGGTGGTGATTGATGAGTTAGCTGACCTGATGATGGTGGTGGGTAAAAAGATTGAAGAACTCATTGCCCGCTTGGCACAAAAAGCGCGCGCTGCGGGCATACATTTGATATTGGCTACGCAACGCCCGAGCGTCGATGTGATCACCGGCTTGATCAAGGCGAATATTCCAACGCGTATTGCGTTCCAAGTTAGCAGCAAAATTGACAGCCGTACGATCCTTGATCAAATGGGTGCCGAAGCATTGCTCGGCATGGGTGATATGTTGTACATGCACAGCGGTTCTGGTTTTCCTATTCGCGTGCATGGCGCGTTTGTCAGCGATGAAGAAGTGCATCGTGTAGTGAGTTATCTCAAAACACAGGGCGAGCCTGATTACATTGAAGGCGTGCTCGAAGGCGGCGCTGTAGATGGCGATGGCAATCCGACCGGACCAGATTTATTTGGTGACACTCCTAGCGAAAAAGACCCAATGTACGACCAAGCGGTAGAAGTGGTTTTGAAGAATCGCAAAGCCAGTATTTCGCTTGTCCAACGCCATTTGAAAATTGGCTACAACCGTGCTGCGCGATTGGTCGAAGACATGGAAAAAGCCGGCATGGTCAGCGCTATGAGTAGCAATGGCCAACGCGAAATCTTGGTGCCTAATCGTGAGACCTGAGTTCGTGAAGCCTAAGTTGCTTGGCTTTATGAAGTGCAAACACGCATTACAAGTATTGTTGTTGACAGCAAGTTTGCAAGTATGCGCGGGCAGTTTAGAAAGTTTGGAATCATTTCTGAAAACCGCCCATAGCGGTCGCGCCATATTTAGCCAAGTGGTGACACCGCCTGTTAAAGCGGGACAGACCGCAAGAAGTAAAAAATCCAGTGGTGTATTTGCATTTATTCGCCCTACACGCTTTCGGTTTGATTACCAAAAACCATATCCCTTAACGCTTGTTGCAGACGGCAACATGCTTTGGTGGTATGACGTCGACCTTGCACAAGTCACTGCGCGCTCGCAAACACAAGCCCTGAGCAGTTCGCCCGCTGCTTTGATTGCTACGGCTTCTGATTTGGCATCTTTACAAAAAGAATTCCATTTACAAGAACAATCTGAAGCAGACGGTTTGCAATGGGTGCAAGCCACGCCAAAAATTCGAGAGAGCACTGTTCAAAGTGTGCGGATTGGATTGCGTGTTGAGGGTGGTGTAGCAAACCTAGAGAAATTAGACATCTTGGATGCGATGGGACAACGCTCGGTGATCAGCTTTGAGTACTTTGAAGCCAATCCTAAAAATCTATCTCCGTCTCAGTTTGTATTTGTGCCACCCAAGGGGGTGGACGTGGTGAGACCTTGACCGCAACCAAACAACCCCTCGCCGAACGCCTGCGCCCGCGCAAATTGGGCGAGGTAATTGGTCAACAGCATGTTTTGGGTGAGGGCATGGCTTTGCGTGTGGCTTTTGAATCTGGGCAGCCGCATAGTTGTATTTTGTGGGGGCCACCTGGAGTTGGTAAAACCACGATTGCACGTTTAATGGCCGATGCATTTGATGCGCAGTTTTTATCTATCAGTGCGGTGCTCGGCGGCGTCAAAGAAATTCGTGAAGCAGTTGATTTGGCGGGCACTGCACGCGATGGCCTAGACCCTCAACGCACGATTGTATTTGTCGATGAGGTGCATCGTTTCAACAAAAGCCAGCAAGATGCGTTTTTGCCGCATGTTGAATCTGGCTTATTTACCTTCATCGGTGCGACAACAGAAAACCCTTCGTTTGAAGTGAACTCTGCACTTTTGTCACGCGCTGCTGTCTATGTCTTGCAGTCGTTGAATGAAGAAGACCTCGCCCACATCATCGCCAAAGCGCAAAGCATTGATGCAGTGCCTGCTTTAGATAGCGAAGCACAAAAACGTTTGGTCGCATATGCCGATGGTGATGCGCGTCGTTTGCTCAATACTTTGGAGACTTTGGCTGTTTCTGCAAAGCATGAAGGTTTGAGGGAAATTACCGATACGTGGTTGCTCAAAGTGCTTGGAGAGCGCATGCGCCGTTATGACAAAGGTGGCGAGCAGTTCTACGACACCATCAGCGCGTTGCACAAGTCTGTTAGGGGCTCTGACCCAGATGCTGCGCTTTATTGGTTAGTCAGAATGCTCGATGGTGGCGCAGAACCCAAATACATGGCGCGTCGCCTCATCCGTATGGCAAGCGAAGATATTGGTCTAGCAGATCCGCGTGCACTGCGTTTGGCATTAGACGCTGCTGAAGTCTATGAACGTTTGGGGTCGCCTGAGGGTGAGTTGGCCTTGGCCGAATGCGTGGTGTATTTGGCTGTGGCACCCAAGTCCAACGCTGTCTATAAAGCCTTTAATGAAGTCCGTGCTTTGGTAAAAAAAGACGGCACACGCCCAGTGCCCATGCATTTACGCAACGCCCCTACCAAATTGATGAAAGAACTCGATTACGGTAAAGGTTATCGCTACGCGCACGATGAAGAAGACGGATTTGCAGCGGGTGAAACTTATTTGCCCCAAGGCATGGAGCCTGCAAAGTTTTATCGTCCAGTCGAACGCGGTTTAGAAATAAAAATCGCAGATAAACTTCGTGAACTGCGTAATAAAAACAAACAAGCTGGTCATTAAACATGGATGTATTACTGCAACAGGTGATCAATGGGTTAGTGCTAGGCAGCATGTATGCGCTGGTAGCACTGGGCTACACCATGGTCTACGGCATCATCAACTTAATTAACTTTGCGCATGGCGAAGTCTTAATGATTGGCGCCTTGTGCAGTTGGTCGCTCATCAATATCTTGCAACCTGCTTTTCCTAACTTGCCGGGCTGGGTGATTTTGCTTATGGCGATGTTATTGGCTAGCCTAGCCGCGGCAAGCCTTAATTTTGTGATTGAAAAAATCGCTTATCGCCCATTGCGCAACGCACCTAAGTTGGCCCCTTTGATTACCGCTATCGGCATGTCGATCTTTTTACAAACCATCGCCATGATTGTTTGGAAGCCGAACTACAAACCATTTCCAACGCTGTTGCCTTCTACGCCCATTGCAATTGGTGAGGCGGTGATTACGCCAACACAATTGATGATCTTAGGACTCACAGTCGTTGCTTTGGCTGTTTTGTCTTGGTTGGTCAACGCAACACGATTGGGCCGCGCGATGCGTGCAACTGCCGAGAATCCGAGGATGGCGAGTTTGATGGGTGTGAAACCCGATATGGTGATCTCTGCTACCTTCATCATTGGCGCTGTGCTCGCTACCCTGGCTGGTGTAATGTGGGCATCGAATTACGGAACAGTTCACCACGCCATGGGGTTTTTACCAGGTCTTAAGGCGTTTACTGCTGCAGTATTTGGTGGGATTGGAAACTTAGGTGGAGCAGTTGTCGGTGGTTTATTGTTAGGCTTGATTGAATCGATTGGCTCAGGCTACTTAGGCGAACTCACTGGTGGAGTGATGGGTAGCCACTACAGCGACATTTTTGCTTTCTTAGTTTTAATATTGGTGCTTACGCTTCGCCCCTCAGGCTTGATGGGTGAGCGCGTAGCTGATAGGGCTTGAAGCGGATGCTCAATACGCATGCATTATTTGGTAACCGATGGCTGTTGGCATCTGTATTGCTGCTTTTGCCATTTGTTTTGCAACCCTTTGGGAATGCCTGGATTCGCATTGCAGACATGTCGTTGTTGTATGTCTTGCTGGCCTTAGGGTTGAATATTGTGGTTGGTTATGCAGGTTTGTTAGACCTTGGATACGTTGCATTTTTTGCTGTAGGCGCCTATCTATTTGGACTGTTAGCGTCCCCACATTTGACCGATGCGTTTCCATGGATTGCAACCTTGTTCTCTGATGGATTGCATTTGAGTCTATGGATGGTGTTGCCATTGGCCGCTGGCGTTGCAGCCTTGTTTGGTATTGTGTTGGGTGCGCCTACCTTAAAGCTGCGTGGCGATTATTTGGCGATTGTGACTTTAGGTTTCGGTGAAATCATCCGCGTCTTTTTAAATAATTTAGACCAGCCTGTAAATATTACCAACGGACCTAAAGGGATTGGATCGATTGATGCGGTCAGTGTTTTTGGACATCCACTTTCCAAGCGATTGGATTTGGGTTTTATGGAGATCCCTTCTGTCACCTTGTATTACTACTTGTTTCTCTTGCTGGTAGTTGTTAGCGTCTTGGTGTGTCATCGTTTAGAAAATTCTCGCATCGGTCGCGCATGGATGGCGATTCGCGAAGATGAAATCGCTGCCAAAGCTATGGGGCTCAACACCCGCAACTTGAAATTGATGGCGTTTGGCATGGGCGCCACTTTCGGCGGCATCTCCGGTGCCATGTTTGCTGCTTTTCAAGGATTTGTATCGCCCGAGTCATTCAGTCTGATGGAATCCGTGATGATCGTGGCAATGGTGGTGTTGGGTGGCTTAGGTCACTTGCCTGGCGTGATTTTGGGAGCCGTGTTGTTAGCCGCGTTGCCCGAGGCGCTGCGTTATGTCGCCGGGCCTTTGCAAGAAATGACGGGGGGTCGACTTGACGCAGCGATATTGCGCCAACTTCTTATCTCTTTAGCGATGGTGGGCGTCATGTTGTGGCGACCCAGCGGTTTATGGCCTAAGCCTGAACATGGCAAGCGTTTGCAAAGCGTGGAGGGGCATGATGCTTAGCCAACACGTATTGCAGGTTGCTGGTGTATCAAAACGCTTTGGCGGGCTACAGGCTTTGAATGATGTACACCTCAACATCGAGCGTGGCCAAGTCTATGGCTTGATCGGCCCCAACGGCGCTGGCAAAACCACTTTCTTCAATGTCATCACAGGCTTGTATCCAGCAGATAGTGGCAGCTTTGTATTGGCAGACCAGCCTTATCAACCCAAGGATGTGCATTTGGTCGCCAAAGCTGGCATCGCGCGCACCTTCCAAAACATCCGTTTATTTGCCGATATGACTGCGCTTGAAAACGTGATGGTGGCGCGCCATGTACGTACACACTCTGGTTTGTTGGGTGCTATTTTTCGAACCAAGTCTTTCAAGCAAGAAGAAAAAGAAATTGCAGAAAGAGCCCACGAATTGTTAGCCTATGTCGGCATAGATACGCTTGCCGATATCAAAGCACGCACCTTGAGCTACGGTGACCAGCGACGTCTAGAAATTGCCCGCGCACTAGCAACAGACCCTCAACTATTGGCTTTGGACGAACCAGCTGCAGGTATGAATGCCACTGAGAAAGTGCAGTTACGTGCATTGATTGACAAAATCCGCCATGACCACCGTACAGTTTTGTTGATTGAACATGATGTGAAATTGGTCATGGGTTTGTGCGATCGCGTGACGGTATTGGATGAAGGCCAAGTGATTGCAGAAGGCACTCCCGCCCACGTGCAACGTGATGCGCGTGTGATGCAAGCATATTTGGGAACGGCACAGGTTTGATATGGCCCAGCCCATGCTTCGCGTGAGTGATTTACAAGTGAGTTATGGCGGCATTCAAGCCGTCAAAGGCGTGAGCTTTGAAGTTTTTGCAGGTGAATTGGTTTCGTTGATCGGTTCCAACGGTGCTGGAAAAACTACCACCATGAAGGCCATCACGGGCTTGTTGTCAGCAAATGTGGGCAGCATCGAGTTGAATGCCATGCCTATCCATGATTGCAAGCCATGGGATTTAGTAAAACAAGGCTTAGCCATGGTGCCGGAAGGACGTGGCGTCTTCACCCGTATGACCATTGTTGAGAACCTACAGATGGGCGCTTACAGTCGCAACGATAACGCTGACATTGGTGAAGACATGGAACGTATCTTCACCACCTTTCCCCGCTTAAAAGAACGCAGCCACCAATTGGCTGGTACTTTGTCTGGCGGAGAGCAGCAAATGTTAGCGATGGGACGTGCGTTGATGAGTCGCCCTAGCTTGCTATTGCTAGATGAGCCCTCTATGGGTTTATCGCCTTTAATGGTTGACAAAATTTTTGAAGTGATTCAATCCGTGTCAGCCCAAGGCGTCACGATCGTTTTGGTAGAACAAAACGCCAGTCGCGCTTTACACATTGCACAACGCGCCTATGTGATGGAATCAGGCGTGATAACCCTGAGTGGCAAAGCGAGTGATTTACTGCATGATCCGAAGGTGCGCGCTGCATATTTAGGAGAGTAATTACTATGCCCACTGCTTTAAGCAAACAAGACATCGCTAACTACCATGCCAACGGCTATGTCATTCCCAAATACCGGTTAGAGCCAGAATTTTT